>CAUTOX010000082.1:0-10717 GCA_963539665.1 uncultured Treponema sp. | reverse complement strand
GATACTGACCTTGTGTCGGGAAAGTAGGTTGCTGCCGGATAGCTTTTTTTATTGTGCAATGCTGTTTTGTGTACTTCTTGCTGCTTGTAATCTCGCTTCATTTATTCTTATTGAAATTGAATACCTGTGCTTGTTGTGTATGGACAACTGGAGACTGCGTATGCGTGTTTTTTTGCCAGTTGTTGCGATTCCTGCCCTACTTCTGAGCAAATCGTAAAAGTGGTCGTTGTTTTGCATATCGTCAATAAAACGGCAAAACGCTGGACGATGACAGTAAATGGTGTTTCGCGTATTTATGTTACGTGGGGGAAGTCTGGATTATGATTTTGGGCCGAAAGAGTTTGTTCTTCTTCCCAATGCACCTACGGATGCTCGCTTAAAAAATGTCGTACTGGATGTGAATATGCCGCAGCGGAAGGAGCCGCTGATATCTCAAGAAGTTGTGATGGATGCCGCCTCAGCTGACGGCTTAGAAATTGCGCCTGTTCACTGGCAAGCCGGCGAGACCGGTTTTTATTGGCGCGATAAAGAAAAACTGCAATTCATTCTGCAAGAAAAACCGTCCGCGCCGCATAGCTACGAAATCATTGTTACGAAATAATAGCGGCGCAGCAGCGTTATTGACGGTGTCTGCCGCCAACGCGATGTGCGCACCTCCGGCATTCGCTCCCCGTTATGCGATTCATGCTGCACAACGGGAAGCTAAGGCATCTTACGCTATGCGATGCGCCATACCCCTGAATTCTGAAAGCGTTTTGTAGCCTTTGCGTTTCATAAAATCTCTGAGGCCATCGATACACTCAAGTATTGTCAAGGGATTGGCAAACGTGTTTGTACCGACGGCAACTGCGCTTGCGCCTGCCATAATAAATTCGACAACATCGCGCCACTCGGCAACCCCACCGATCGCAAAAATTGGAACGCGCTTTTCTTCGGGCAGGCCGTTGACTGCTTCGGCAAGCTCGTAAACGAGCCGCATTGCAATCGGACGTACTGCCGGCCCGCCGAATCCCGCCTTAATCTTGTCGAAAATCGGGCGGCCGCTTTCTATGTCAATTGCGACCCCCTGAAATGAATTGCACAAACTGATGCCGTCCGCGCCCGCATCGATGCAGCTGAGCGCAACTGGTATCAGTTCTGGCGACTGCGGAGTCAGCTTTACGATGAGCGGTTTTTTTGTCAGTGCGCGGATTGCTGACGTGGCTTGCTGCGCTCCGGTGCAGAACATACCGAACGCCGCCCCGCCGGATGCTACGTTCGGGCAGGAAATATTTAATTCAATAATCGGGACATCCGTTTTGTCGAGCAGCTTCGCGCCTTCGATGTAGCTTTCGAGCGTTGAGCCGGAAAGATTTGCGATGATCGCCGGTTCCAGCTTGAGCATTTCCGGCAGTTCGTGTTCGATAAAGTGCGGAATCCCCGGATTTTGCAACCCAATGGAATTCATCAAGCCGCTCGGCGTTTCCCAGAGCCGGATGCCGGAATTGCCTTCGCGCGGTTCGAGCGTTAGCCCCTTCGATGCGATGCCGCCGAGCTTGTTGACATCGAACAGCGGCGCATATTCCGTTCCGAATCCGAATGTGCCGGACGAACCGATGAGCGGATTCCGGAATTTTACGCCGCAAAAGTTGAACGACATATCCGGCTCATCGACGAGCGGCGCTCTGCATTTTGTGCGCACTGGCGTTTGAAAAATCAGCGTACGGCTGTCGAATACCGGCCCATCCTTGCAGCAGCGTTTGTTTCCCTCCGTCGTCGGGATGGTGCAGCCGAGGCAGACGCCCATACCGCAGGCCATGTGCGTTTCCATGCTGAGCCAACAGGGAATGCCCGCCGCTTCTGCAATTTGTTTGACGTATGCGAGCATTGGCGTGGGGCCGCAAGCATAAACGGCCGCATAGTTTTTTTCTCTTATCGTTTCCGCCGTAATGGCAGCCGGCAGCATTCCGCAAATGCCTTCGCTGCCGTCGTCCGTCGTAACGATGAGCGCGGCCGGTTTGACGTATTCAAGACCGTACGTCCCGCTTTTGAAGCTGGCGTAAAAATCGTAGGAACCGTTGGCAAGCGTTTCTGCAAATCCTGCAACGGGAGCGACGCCGATTCCGCCGCCGATGATGCAGACGGTGCGTTCGTCTTTTGGCTTTTGAAAGATATTTCCGAGCGGCCCGAGCGCCTGCACGGCATCATCGTGTTCCAATGCGGAAAGTTCGGTCGTCCCCTTCCCCTTTTTGAGAATGAGAAAATGCGTTTCGACGCCGTGCTCCGTCTTTTCGGCATGGAAAACGCTAATCGGCCGCCCCAAAAGTTGTTTGGACTTCACCGAGCGGAGCATATAAAACTGTCCCGGAAGCGGAAAACGCGCGTCCGCTCCTGAAAACTCAAGCTTGAGCCGGAATACGGAGTTATCCGGCTTCGCGCCGCTGACCGCAGAACATTCGCACACTCTTCCTTCTGCATAAACAGGATACGGAATTCCGTGACAATCAGTAATTTGATTCATAAAAGCTCCTTGCGGACTACGGGCGTTACCGCAGCCGTATATGTGATTTTGGGCTGGCGCGTGCATTCGCGTTGTCTGGCGGCTGGTTGCAGGGCCGCGCCATGCCGAACTGCGGGATTATAGCGCATTCGTATGGATGATTAAACTTGTTCGGAAGCGAAAGTCGCGGAGCGGTCTATTTGCAGCTTGTAGGGATTATTGTTTGCTCGGCCGTGCGCTTACGCTGGCTGCGGCGGGAGCGGCCGGGCTTTAGAAAAAGCGGAAGGTTTGAGCAGGAAGCGGTTGGGAAGGCCTGCGCCGGATAGAAGCGGAAATGGGGATGTCGCAACGGCGGACTATTTTATTGCCGACCGCATTCAAAATAAAGTGAGCGCACGCTACGCTTTATGAATCTTTGTCATCCCCATTGGAGCGGATAGCCGTTTACGCGGGCGATTTGCGCTCTGATAAAAAGTAAAAGGCATCTGGAAAAACTCTCTTTTGCGATTTTTTTTCGAGATTGCGACGAATTATAACTCGTTGGATTATTGCGAGTTAGAACATAGCATTTTCAATGTTACCTCTAAAAAACTGAGGTTTTTAGAGGTTCCCTAAAGCTGTTTTCGGAAATTTCCGTTTCAGAACAGAGCGAATCTGTGCGTCTTGCCGACGTGAGCGGCGCGGGCTGTCGTTGTTCAAGGGATTTTATTGGAGTATACTCGCGCCATGTCGAATGGGGAGCATCAATATATTGACTGGCTTTTTGGCCAGTTGAATGCGCTGGTTGAAAAGGACGTTATTTCCGCAGAAACTGCGCAGAATATCCGCGCATATTATCGGGAGCGGCAGGAAGAAGCGCGGGCGGCGCGCCTCCGGCAGGCGGAGCTGCATCAAAAGCGCGTTCCGATTTTTATGGCTGTCATTGCTGCCATGCTGGTTGCGGCGGGAGCCATTTCGCTTGGCGCGTATAACTGGTATCGCATCGCTCGCGGCGTCAAGGCGGCGTTGGATATTGGGCTGCTGGTTCTGCTGCAAGTTTGCGCGTTTTTTTTGTTGCTGCGGCGCGGTCGGCCGCTAAAAACGCGGCTCCGCGAAGGTTTTGCGCTGTTTTATGCCCTGCTGTTCGGCGGACTTGTCGCGTATGCTGCGCAGATCTACAAGCTGCCGTCAAATCCTGCGGGATTTTTTCTTATCTGGACGATTTCTACCATCTTCATTGTGTATGCGTTTGATGCGGCGGGGGCGTTTTTACTGTCGCTCGCCCTCATGTGCGCGTATGTCATTACGGCAAAGCAAAACCATGCGCACGCGGCGCTTCTCTATCCGCTTTTGGCGGGCATCTTTCCGTTTGCTGCAAAGCAAAAGCGCGGACTTCAGTGCGTACTGGCTGTTTATGCCGGTATGCTCGGCGTTGCGCTTGAAAAGAGCGTTCCCGGCTTATGGATTCCGTGCTACTGTTCGTCGGCTGCGCTGTGCATCTTTTATGGGGAGCGCAAGGGGGATGCGGGCATCCAATATGCGGGAATTATCGGGCTTGCCGCGCTTGGTATGCTGTTGGCCGCTCCGAATGTTTTTTGGCGCGGGGCTGGTTCGTTTTGGTATGATGTTGGATGGCGGCATTATCGGCCTGCACAGGGAGCGTATTTTTTCCGGCTGTACAAAAATGCTATCGACAGCGTTGTTGCTGCGCTGCTGATAGGCGCAAGTCTTGCGTTTCCGCTTGTCGATTGGCTGCGGGGAAGGCGGAGCTGCCGGAAAATTCCGCTTTTACCGCTGATTCCAAGCGGGGCGGCCGCATTGTATGCCGTTTGCTGCGCGGCTGATAGCCATGCCGTTGGGGATTATGCTCAGACCGCCGTCTTGGCGGCGGTACTTGCTGCCGGTGCGTACGGCTTTTGGCGGCTGCTGCGGGCGGAGGATGCGCGTTGGCTGCCTGCTGTACTTGCGCAGCTGGCGGTATTGTTTTTCTATTTTTTGCAGACTGAATCAAGCGAATATATATACGATTATTTTTCGATGCTTGCGGCGGCTATCTACCTCTTTCATATTCGGAAGAGTCCAGTAGAAGGCGAGGTGCGGGGCAATCGAAACGACGGCGTAAGGCAAATCGCTGTTTTGACCGCTGCCGTTTTGTTTTTATTTTCAAATGCCGGCATTGTCCGCGCCGATGCGTACCGGCATTACGCTGCGGTCTTTGGCGCAGGCATTGTGCCGTTTACGGTGCGGGGTGTGATGATTTTCTGTACGGTTTTGTTTGCGGCTGCGGCGGCATATACGTGCAGAATGTTCCTGCTGGAAAAACGGCGGTTTAATGTGTTTATCGCGGCGAACGGATTATTTTCAGCCGGTATCGTGCTCGGTACGCAAATGGGCGCGCTGTCTTCCGTCCCTGCATGGAGCGGCGTTTTCCGGTTTGTGTGTATGATGGCCTTTGCTCTGTATTATTTGCTGGGAGCGGTAAAAACCGGTTCGCTTTTTGCGGCAAACGCTGCTGCAATCTATCTGACTGCGATGATTTTGGCGCGCTTTTTCAACGGCGCGTTCAGCCTGTTGAGCAAGGGGATTTTATTTATCGTATGCGGCGCGTTGATTTTTATATGCAACCTGCTGATTGCGAAGCGGAATAAAAATGGGAAGTCCAATGAAATTATGCTTGAAGGGTAGGCTGCTGTTTTTAACTGCGGCGGCCGCGCTGCAACTTGGGGTATTGGTATCCGCCGTAACGTATACGGCGCGGGTAAAAACGTGCGCCGTAAAAGAGAATCGAATCGTCTCCTTCCGCTGCGCTGCGCGTGATCCGTTCAATGCGTTTAAGGGGCGCTATCTTGCGCTGCGTCTGACCGGCGGCGATGACGCCCCGCTCATGGAGTTGGATGCTCGTTCGTTTGTAGAGTTTCCGCCGGATACCGTTGAGCGCAGGACTGTCTATTGCTGTGCGGAGGAGTGCGGCGACGGGCTGCACAAGATTACCGCTTTACGGCAAACGCTGCCGCGCGATGGAAAACTATACCTCAAGGGGCGGCTTCTGTATGCAGGCCGCGCACACGAGAAAGAGTCGCCAGTTATCGATTTTCCGTTTACCGAATACTATATGCAGGAAGAATATGCTCATTTTATTGAAGCGCTGCCCGCTCATGATTTTTCTGCGCTTAAACCGGCATTGACGCTTTTTGTCGATAAGGGCGGCCGCTGCATTCAAAACGCATTGACGGTAGCCTCCGGCGATGGAGAGCGCATTAAAATAGAAGAATATTGCAAGCGGGAGCTGCAAAAGAAACGGTAGACGAGCCGGCGGGGCGGACTGGAGAACTGGATTTGAACGAGATAATAGACCTGTTCGATAACTGCGTTGTCGAACAGGTTTAATTTATCTTCCGTCCGAATCGGCTGCGTTTTATTCGTCCTGCAAAAGCCAAAAATCGTAGAAGTTGTACCATTGATATGGGAATTGCACGCAGTATTTTTCCAGTGTGCGGATAAATTCCCTACATAACTGGCGGATTTCTGCATCCCGCTCCGAACGTTTGCCGCTGAATGCGGTTTTAGCGCGTTCGATAAACATCCGGTAGCGCGGAAAAACGGCGGCGGTCTTGGTGCGCAGCCCGAACACGAAAAAGGTCGGCGCATCGAGCAGTGCGGTCAGCAAAAACACTCCGTAGGGAAAATCCGCTGCCTTCCCTAAGAATTGCTCTCGTATGCAGCGCGAACGGGCGCGCGCGCTTGTTCTGTCGGCGGTAAAAACTACAAGCCCGCCGCGTTCAAGCTGTTCCATGAGCATCCCGATGGTGTCGGGGCCAATGTCCGCCGGATCGATTACGTTAAAACCTGCGTTCGGATTTATTTCGTCGAGCGCCTTATTGAATTGCGCGGTCGCATTGGATTCCATGATGGCGTACACCGGAATTTTCCGCGAAACGCCAGTACGATCAAAACTAGAAAGGCTCCGGAGTAATTCGATGTTTCCAAGGTGCGAGCCGATGAGAACGGCCCCCGCGCCGCGTTCCAGAAGGGCGCAAAGCTCTGCTAGATCGCTTCCGGTACGCTCAAGATTGTCGTACTCCACTTTGCCGAGCCAGCCTTCAAGTTTTTCGACGACGCATAGCGAAAACGACAGGATTTGCCGGTACGGACTGATGATGCGCGGAACGGCGCCGCCAGAAAATGAGCGCAGCTGCTTTTGATAGCGGAGCGTTTCCCGCCGCGCCCGGCGCGATGTGAGCAGATAGAACAAGCTGACAGGGAAGGCGATGGCGAGTACAACCGCGGTCGGCAGCTTTGAAAGCAAAAACAAGAGAAATTTAATCGGCCGTGCGCTGGAGACCGTTTCTTTTTCGTCCGCCCAGTGCCGCGCCGCATCGTTAGCGGCCATTCGCGCGCCCTCCCGCACATTTTTGCCGCAGCAAAACCGGCAGCCGGATAATCATCCCGATGCACAGGCGCGTAAAGGTCAGTGAGATGCGCACGTTATCGCGGAACATCCTGAAATTCGAAATGCCGTCGGCGGGGTAGCTGATTTTTACCGATTCGGAAATAATTTTGATGCCCGCCCACGAAAGATGCGTCAGAATATCGATGTCATACCCCATGCGGTTGTCGATGATGGCGCGGCTTTGCATGATTCTTAGATACGGCGCAACCGGATACACGCGGAAGCCGATCATTGCGTCGACAATTTCGGATGAGAGGCAGACAATCCTGATCCAGCTGTTGGCAATCTTCCGTCCATTTTTTCGATTTTCGGGCGCATCCGCTGCATATTCCGGATAGCCGCAGATGACTGCATCGGGATTTTGCGCGGCCAGTTCCAAAAAACGCGGGATGCGGGACGTATCATGCTGGCCGTCGGAGTCTATTTGCAAGATGTGAGACAGGCCAAGCTCCGCCGCTTTTCGCACACCGTCCTTCATTGCAGCTCCTTTGCCGCCATTTTTTGCGCGTTCCACTAACAATGTTTGCTCGCACGCCGCTGCCGCCTCTCGAATCTTTCGCCTGTTCTGTTCATCATTTCCGTCATCAACGATGATAATCGGCAACTTGAATACCGCAAGTGCATTGACGACCGATTCCAACGCCGCGCCGTGATTGTACACGGGAACGACAAAGCCGCAGTGCATATCAGGCGCGCCTGCAGACGGCGGAAAATGAGCCGGACGAATATACTTTATCCGAGTGCGCTGCATCCGCCATCGTAAAGGCGACGGCGCCTTTGTCCGCCTTGTAGTGCAAGTGTAAGCGGATGACGGCATTAGGGCGAATCGGTGCGGAGAACTTGATGCGGCGAATGTCGGGAACGTACCGCTCAGTACCGAAATATTTTCGGGAAAAGCGCGTGATAATTTCAAATTGCGCGACTGCTGGCAGTAATTTATATTCGGGGAAGTGGCCGTCAAAAAAATCGCTTTCTTCGGGAATCGAAAATTCAAGAGAGACTTCGTTTTCCGTCTGCGCGATAATTTTTTCTCCCGTTATGCTATGAAGATTTTGTTCCATTGAGAATCCTCCGTAAGAAATTGCAGCCGCGCGGTGCGGCGAGCGCCGTTTTCGGTTTTATACGCCATGAATTCCGGCGGCTGTTACAGTGCGCCGTCCGCGCTTCCGGCAGAAAAAAGCGATGCAATCTCCGCTTTTTGTTTTTTTCCCTGCGCATCTGCCGGCAGCGCATCGACATATCGCCATTTCTTCGGCAAAACGACGCTTTCAAAATAGTTCGCCAAAAAATCGGAAAAGAACCGGTTAATCTGATATTTTTCCGCGCCGAAAAATCTGGCTTTGCCGTCCGCATTGAGCGCAACCGCCGCCGCAAGATATTGACGTACCTCATTTTCAAGCGCGATGACCTTCACATCGCTGATTAAGCCGGTTTGCAACAGCCGGTTTTCGACTTCCGTTACGGAAATGCGTTTTTCTTCGATTTTTACAATTGAATCGGAGCGACCGCGCAAGAAGAACGTGCCGTTTTCAAGAATTTCTGCAAGATCTGCTGTTGCAAAGCCTTCCGGATTTTTGATGTACGGCGAAATAATCCGCAGGCAGCCGTCATCGCCAAGCCATATTTTCGCATTATCGAACGGCGTCCATGCAAGGCCGTCCGTACTCTGCTGCCGGTAGGCGATGCCGCTTGTTTCGGTGCTGCCGTATACTTCGAGCGGACAAATGCCGAATACGGTCTTTGTCTTTTCAGCAAGCGATTCGCTGAGTGCGCCGCCGCTCGTAAAAATCCACGGCTTTTTAAGCGGCAATTTATCTTCAATTTCGACCGTGCGTTTGAGGAAGGCCGGCGTTGCGATAATCATGTATTGCGCATCGGAGAGCGTTTCGAACTCTTCGGGATAGATGATGCGCGTGCGGCGGAACGGAACGCCGAGCGTAAACGGCAGGGACAGTCCGAACAAAAAACCGTAAATATGGTGCTGGCTGACCGTTGTAACCAACGTGCGAGACACGAATTCCTTGCCCCATTTAGAAATGACGAAAGCATTGTCCTCTTCAAATTCCGTCATGCGCTGCTGCACCGCCTTCGGCCTGCCCGTGCTGCCGGAAGTGTACAGCAAAATCCGCGTTTCATCGGCATTGATGGCCGGGAGCGTACGCACGTAGGTCTCCGGCGGTTCCGGCATATCGAGCAACGCCGCTACGGAAAGGGAATCTGGGGCATCTTGATCTGTCAGAAATGCGGTTGTGCCGTTCCGAATCTCCTTGATGAAACTGTTGGAAATATTTTGCGTCAAAATGATACGCTTTTTACATTGCAGGAGTGCGGTAAACGAGCAGAGGAAGTACCAGTAATCCTCACAATGCAAAATCCAGTCGTCCTCGCTGCGCTGCGCAACGAAATTGCGGATTTTCGCCGAATCCGCAAGAAAATCACGCCATGTGCGGTATTTTTTTGCGCTCCAAGAGCCTTCAAAGCAGAGGATGTGGTCGTCGCGCCGTGAATCGGCCGTAAATTTGGTGAATGGATATGCTTTAATCATCTTTTTATCTACTCGCTTTCGTACCAGCAATTCTGCCGCAAATAGCGCCGCTATCAAAAAGTAGGAAATGCCGCCGTTGTACGTCGCCCAGATTTTATTGCCGAGCGCCTCGTTTCCAAAGTTATGCAACGCGGTGAAGGCCGCAATCGAACCGTTAATGACAAAAAAAACGCACCAAACCAGCGTAACTTGTCTGCAATATGCATAAACCTGATTTTCATACGGCGCGCCTTTGATGGATTTGTCTGCCAGCGTTGCGAAACGGAATATAATAACCGGCTCAAAGAAAAAGGAACCGGCAAAAACAGAAAGCATTGCTGCATTGACGGCAACGGAATAGAGCTTTAGGAAAACCGCTTTGTTGGTAATAAAACAAACTGCCGCCGCCGTCAAAAATAGCGCCGAACTCAAAAGCGGCCGCCAGTCGGACTTTTGCCCTGCCGTGCGGGATATAAGGCCGCCGGTTCCGGTTAGAAAAACCGCAGCTCCGGCAACCATCATAAACAGCGATAAAATGCGGACGGGGAAACGCAGCGCGGTTAAAAGCGTAAACACAATAACCGGATAGAGCGCCGCGGCCGCAACAACAATCGCTTTAAGCGCTTTCTTCATTACTCCATGTACGGCACAAGCGCGTCTACGACATCCTGAATTGTTTTCACCGATTTGAATATCTGCGGATCAACATTTGTTCCTGCCGGCATATATTCCTTCATTTTTACAATCAAGTCGATTGAATCAATGGAATCAAGGTCGAGATCGTCTGCAAGCGTCGCTTCCGGCGTAATTTTATCTTCTTCAATTTCAAATTCAGCCGAAAGGATTGTTTTTAATTTTGTAAAAATCTCATCTTTTGACATATTATATGCTCCTTGTTTGCATAATATAACTTGCCAACGCATCAACGGAGGCAAAATGCTTTTTATTGTCTTCGCTTTCAGAAGAAAATTTCACTCCGAATCGCTTTTTCAGCCCAACGCCCAACTCCAGCGCATCAATGGAATCTAGTCCTAAGCCGCTGCCGAATAACGGTTCCGAATCAACGATGTTTTCAGGTTCAATGTCTTCAAGCTGAAGTGTTGTAATGATTGTTTGCTTAATTTCTTGTTTTAATTGCTGTAAATCTTCCATAAATAAACCTGTCAAGCAATTGTAATGGCGGGATTCTATTGAATTACCCGAAAAAAAGCAAGGCGGCGCAGAATGCGCGCACGGAACTCAGTTTTTGAATCGCTTCTAGCTATTACTCACTTATTAAACTAGG
>CAUTOX010000081.1:0-10987 GCA_963539665.1 uncultured Treponema sp. | reverse complement strand
CTTTATGATACTGACTTTTATATCGCTTCTGCTTAGAAAACCTTAAACAGCTTCTCAGTCTCTGGATGCCGTTTTAGAAGGCAATTAGCTATATATAGCCTTTCCTGAATGAACTCAAACAGTTTTGTTCCTTCTTGCATCCGATTTGTTCTTACGCTTTTACCTGTTTTCCAGATATTTTTCATAATAAGCCTTGGGATTAAATTCTTCTCCTGGACATCGTTTTATAAGTCTGCTTACAGAAGACCTGTGCTTATTCAAGACATGTGCGATTTGATTCTGATTTAAACCGCGATGCAGCAAATAAAATAGACAGCATATATCCATTTGCGTAAAATGATTGTATGACTTCATAGTTTGTTTTTCCCTTTGATTTGATGGTTTTTAGGTTAAAATATTCTATGATTTTTTTTACTGGTGCACTTGATATTACAATGTACCGACGTCCCTAAGCGGGGCGAAAAGAGAGAGTTGGGGGCTTCCGCTCCAAACAGGGGGGGGCTCTTCCGCCCATCGCATTCCCCCGCACCTGTTTGCCGTATGGCAAACAGGTGCGACCAGTACGATGCCCCTACATCTGTACGGAGCAATTCCCACAGGCCGCCTTATACCTTAAACTTTCGCACCTCGCAGGCAAGTCCCTCGATGCTGTCCTTATTCTTCCGCGCAAGCTCATTCACATCCTGCACGGCGTTGTTGATCTACTGCACACCGGCGGACGGGGAAATGGTCGCGCGCGTGGGGGGGCCTCCTGTTTTTGCCGGAAGGCAAAAACAGGCTAGATGCTTCGTATTCAGCAAACTCGTTGCTTTTTCGTCCCCATAAAAAAACGCCGCCGGAAACCTCAATCTCCGACGGCAATAATCCCCTCAGACACAACCCGCAACCAGTTTGCCGATAGGCAAACTGGTTGCGGGCGAGACGAGCCATTACATCATTCACGAGCCTATAATCCTCGCCACGCCACTCGCAAGGTTTCCCGCAAGGAAAACTTGAGCAGACGAGACGAGCCATTGCATCATTCACGGGCCCAGTAATCCTCGCCACGCCACTTGCAACCCCACTCGCACGTTTTCCCGCAAACGAAAACGTGCGTGGACGAGACAAGCCATTACACCATTCACGAACCCATAATCCTCGCTACGCCGTATGCAATCCCACTCGCACGTTTTCCCGCAAGGAAAACGTGCGCGGACGAGACGAGCCATTACACCATTCACGAGCCCATAATCCTCGTCCGCCCCGCTCTTCCTATAAAAAAGAATCAACGGTATAATCAGTTGCGTGAAGCGTTCCCACTTTTTTCACTGCATTACCATTATCATTGCATTCCTCTCATTGGGACTGGTAACGGCGTGTTCCGGCTCGCATACTGCTGACGTTGCGTTTTTCGATAAGGAGACGCTGCGGGACATTTCGATGGGGCGGGAAAAGGAGACCGTTTGGACGCGGGAACTTGAAAGCGTCCGGCTGGTGCGCGATATTTCGGAAATCCCGCAGGTGAGCAAGGATATTCCGCTTGAGCCGCTTGTTGTGGCCGTCGCCGATACCGGAAAATCACTGACATATCCAGCGCTTGCAGGATTCGGCAGCCTCGACACGGGAAGCATTTCCTCCGAGCTCTTGCGCTTTCTCGATGCTTTTTGCAATGCTCTCGGATGTTGGGAAATTCCGTCTAAAAATCTGTCCGATAACGCATTGTTTTCTATTATATTGTTCCGGCATGATATTGTAGAAGGCTGGAGAGCGGAATTCGATGCCGACTTTCCGGTTCAAAAGCGAGAAGAACCGCAGGAAAAACAGAACCCACCAACCGCGGCGCAGGATGCGGCAACGAAAGAAGGCGATGATACTAAAAAAGAAGACGCGCAAAAAAAAGACGCGCCGTCCGCGCCCGTAAAAAAGCCTGAAGTATTTACGTCCGCCCTGTACGGCGCTCCGTTTATCGAAGCGGATAAAATTGCCGTCCCCATTCGCTTTTATGCAGCGGAGGGGTACGTGGACACGGAGCTATTTCTCACTACGGGGGCGACTCCGGCGGTAGCGGACGGAGAGCAGAAAAATCGAGCGGCGGAATCTGCATCCGTTTCACCCAAATCGGAAGCTGCAAAAGCTCCGGCGGCAGATGAAGCGGAAAAGCCTGCCAAAAAAGCTGCAAACACTGCGCCGAACGAAAAAGCGACGCATCCTGCAAGCGGGGCAGATGCGACCGAGCAAAACCGCGGAAAAACGGAAGAAGCTGCGAACGCTGCAAAATCCGGCGGCGATGGAGTGCAAGGCGAAGCGTCCGGCAAGAAAACCGCGCTGTCGACCGGAGACTTTAAAATCAATCAGATTCAAATTATGCGCTGGGGGAAGAACGGCAAATGACAAAAGATGCTCTGACGGGAATTGAACGGGAGCTTGTGCTCCGCTACCTTATTGACGGCAATGTGCCAGTAACCGTAACGCGCACAGATAGAGAGCAGCCGGCAGCCGGCAGCGAAGAGGTGCGGCCGGTTTTGTCGGAGATTTTTCCGATTGCGCTTAAGCCCGAACATATGTCGATATTAGAGGAAGGAATTATATTGCTGTCCAACCTGCCGGAAGCCGCTCGGGAGTTCGAAGGACAAAACGTGCGCGTCGAGTTTTACTTCAACCGTGTCGGGCTGTATTTCATTTCCGAAATGAAAAAACTGAAAACAGGCGCGGCCTTAGTGATTCCGGCGGCAATCTACCGGATTCAAGATGTGGAAATGGATTACAAATATGATTTTTCCGCCGTCCTGTATTATTCAGTGAGCGCAGGAAAAGACGTTCATTTTAAATGCGTACCGGCGCCCGGCTTCAAATTATTTTCCCGGCCAGTCTGGGCGGACATCAAGCTCGAACGGCAGCAGGCGGCAAAAGCGTATCTTGAACATTTTATTGCAGCTCGGAATGACGAACGGCAGGGCGGCAGCCTGCACTTGATAAGCGTGTGCCGGTATTTTGCGGAAGAACGGCCGTATGCGGCATCGGCCTTGCAGGATCGCATACGGCCGTTTGAAATGTTATTCCTCAATCATGAGCGCATCGTTATTGGGATTAACGGAACGCCGCCGGTAGAATTGCAAATCGGCGCAGAATATGCCCTCAAAATGTCCTTTTCAATGAAAGATGCCTCCGCCGTAACGCGCGACATTTACGCAACCGGCCGCGTATGCACGATCTTTGACTCCGATGCCCCGGTAAAGGCCGTAGACTGTGTTTTTACTTCGATTCAGAAAGAGGATGTCCGGTTTTTATACGAAAAAATGGAAGGCAATGCGGCAGATTGCCCGGTAGCATAGCCGGATGCTTTGTGAATCGGCGAATATGCAAGCTGGGGGAACGTGCTGCAATTGAGCGGCTGTGTCCGCTCACCGGTTTGGCAGTTTGTGTTAAGAATCTGTTTAAATTCTTCTAAGAAGAATGGCTACAAAGGTTAATACCATAAATTGCAGCGCAGCATGGAACTTACATTCGCAGTTTTTCCAAAGCCTTCGTTGCTTTTCCGGGCTATGCAAAGCATCTTTCTACACCCCAGCGTTTCGGAATAACTTTAAAAGTAAGCAACTCATTTCGCTTGACCACTTGCACATCGACCTGTTCTTCTAAAAGGCTCTTTACAGCATCAGCAAATGTTTGCCCGCGATCCCTTCGTCGCATAAAATACTTTTTATTTCTGTCAACTCATCCTTATTTTGCCAAAAGAGAGTAATGCGCCCTTTCTGTCGGTAACCTGTGCCGGCGTTATGCAAATGCATTCGGCAGTCCTTGCGTGTCGACTGCAATATGCCGCTTGATTTCTGAAATTTTCTTGGCCGCATCGTAGCATTTGCCTCTTGCGTTGTCGGTATTTTTAACACTCTGCGCATCTCTTCAAGCAGTTCGAGCGCTTTTGGTGAACTGCTTTACGAGTTCACAAGCGCGCAAATAGCATGATTGTGAACATCGTATTTCAATGCGCCGCTTCCAAAACGGAAGTTTCCGAACCGGGTTGCTATATTAAGAATGCTGCTCTTGTAGGACTTGCGCCGCCTGTTTTATATAAACTGCGCCAACCACTTTTTTAAGCATTGATGCAAAAGGCTCAGGCGTTCATCAATTTGCTTATTCCAGATGCTGAACTAGTAATAAACGGTATTCCAGTTTGAAAAAACTTCAGGCAGATACGCCATTGGCAGCCGCTTTTGAGCAAATAGAGGGTGCGCAGAAGATTTCGTATAGGTCGACTTTGCGAGGAGCGGCGTTTTCCGTCCGCATTCCAATATTTGGCGGATTCGTTCAAATTGTTCTTTTATTATGTTGCTGGGGAGTGCTTTCCCCTGTTTTTCGTGTAGCATTTTTGGAGAGTTTAAACAGGTTCTTACAACTGACCGCACGCCCTCCTTTGCATCTTCCAAAATGTAGCTGAATACCCCTGCGTACGTACTTCTTCCGGTCTACGATAAAAAAAATGAGTCGTCCTTGAGTATTTCGTTTCCTTTTTTCAGCATCTGTATTCAAGAGCTTATACAAATATCGTTTGGCGGTAGATGCTTTTATGGGGCTTTTACAAGGCAATTAGCTATATCGAACGGTAATGCGCCGCCTATTTTTCAACACTCGTGGTAGCCCCCACTCGTTGTCGGCCGGTATTTTCCGGAATCGTTTTTTATCTTCTGCATCTTAGCCGGTTTCGGCAAAAGGCTGGATGCGCCAACACATAACGGGGTTGGCGCTTTTGTGCGGAGATAAAAAACGCCGGAGGGCAGCCGCTGGATGTATTTTGCAGTCAGCGCGACCGGCGTTTTCATCCCTTTTACACGTTACATCGTTTCGACGCTTGCAAAAACTTTTCCGTCTTTTACCGTTACGACGATTTTATAGGTTTTTCCAACCTCAAGCCCACCAGTCTCGCAGTTTACGCCGACTCCGCTCTTGTTATCGTATTTCAGTTCGGCGTCTCCGCTTCCGGCATTGACAACCGCACCGAGATACGCGCCGCTGTTCCAGTTGCCTCTGACTGTGACGACTTTCCACGATGCATGTTCAGAGGATGCAGTGAACTGGTATTCGTAAATACCTGCCGCGGCATCCGCCTTTGTCCATTTTATGGCGTCGACATTCCACGGTTTCGGCTGCTGCATCGTTCCCGCGATGCCGCCGTTCGACAGGTCGACCGCTGGCTTTTCGTTTTGACCGCCGGCAACTTCTTCCACGCGGGCCGAAACTTTTCCGTCTTTTACCGTTACGACGATTTTATAGGTTTTTCTAACCTCAAGCCCACCAGTCTCGCAGTTTACGCCGACTCCGACCTTGTTATCGTATTGCAGTTCGGCGTCTCCGCTTCCGGCATTGACAACCGCACCGAGATACGTGCCGCTCTTCCAGTCGCCTCGGCCTGCAACGACTTTCCACGATGCATGTTCTGAGGATGCAGTGAACTGGTATTCGTAAATGCCTGCCGCGGCATCCGCCTTTGTCCATTTTATGGCGTCGACATCCCATGCCGTTGGCGTCTGTATGGTTCCCGCGATGCCGCCGTTAGACAGGTCGATGGCCGGTTTGTCGTTCTGATCTTCCTGTTGCTCTCCTGCAACCTTTTCTACCCGCGCCAAAACTTTTCCATCTTTTACTGTTACGACGATTTTATAGGTTTTTCCAACCTCAAGCCCACCGGTCTCGCAGTTTACGCCGACTCCGACCTTGTTATCGTATTGCAGTTCGGCGTCTCCGCTTCCGGCATTGACAACCGCACCGAGATACGTGCCGCTCTTCCAGTCGCCTCTGCCTGCAACGACTTTCCATGATGCATGTTCAGAGGATGCAGTGAACTGGTATTCGTAAATGCCTGCCGCTGCGTCCGCCTTTGTCCATTTTATGGTGTCGACATCCCATGCCTTTGGCGTCTGCATGGTACCCGCGATGCCGCCGTTGGATAGGTCAGTAACCGGTTTTTCGTTCTGATCTTCCTGCTGTTCTTCTGCAACCTTTTCTACCCGCGCCAAAACTTTTCCGTCTTTTACCGTTACGATGATTTTATAGTTTTTTCCAACCTCAAGCCCATCAGTTTCGCATTTTCCGTCGGTTCCGAGCTTGTTGTCGTATTGCAGTTCGGCGTCTCCGCTTCCGGCATTGACAACCGCACCGAGATACGTGCCGCGCGTCCAGTAGCCTCTGACTATGGCGACTTTCCAAAATTCCAATTTTGTGGATGCAGTGAACTGGTATTCGTAAATGCCTGCCGCAACGTCCTTCTTTGTCCATTTTACGTCGTTTATATCCCACTTAGACCTCTGCACGGTACCCAAGATGCCGCCGTAGGACAGGTCGATGGTCGGTTTGTCGTTCTGATCTTCCTGTTGCTCTCCTGCAACCTTTTCTACCCGCGCCAAAACTTTTCCGTCTTTTACCGTTACGACGATTTTATAGGTTTTTCCAACCTCAAGCCCACCGGTCTCGCAGTTTCTACCGAATCCTCTCATCTTGTCGTACTGCAGTTCGGTGTTTTTACTTCCCGCATTGACAACCGCATCAAGATACGCGCCGCCATTCCAGTTGCCTTTGGCTACGACGACTTTCCACGCTGCCTGTGCAGTGGATGCAGTGAACTGGTATTCGTAAATGCCTGCCGCAACGTCCGTTTTTGTCCATTTTATAGTGTCGACATCCCACGCCTTCGGCGTCTGCATGGTACCCGCGATGCCGCCGTTGGACAGGTTGATGGCAGGTTTTTCGTTCTGTTCGTCTTTGTGGTAAACGGTTACAATGTAGTCTTTCGTATCTTCTTCAGCGCCTTTTTTGAGCGTAGCTGTCAGCGTTACCTGTGTAATGCCGGCGCCGACCGGCCGCACAACAGTGCCGTCGTGCGCAATAACAGCCGTATCTTTTGATTCCCAGCTAATTGAAACGTCCTCAATCTTTGCCGGAAGCGGAATCTTTCCATCTTTTTTTATTTCCGTTGGAATTGTTAGCCGTTCTTTTGCAATTTTAATCGCTGTTTTATCGTCCGTTTTTTTGGCTTTATGAAAAACGGTTAAAGTGAATTGCTTTTCAAGCTTTTCGCTGCCTTTTTGCAGCGTGGCCGTCAACGTAACCTCCGTAGCGCCCTCGCCGTCCGGTCTGTGAACAGTGCCATCGTCTTCAATGATGGAAGAATTATTTGATTTCCATGTTACGGCAATGCCATCCTGTTCATTCGGTAAAGTCAGTTTTTCATCCGAATTGACAGTGCGTTGCGAAAGTTCCAGCTTTTTGTGCGCCTGCATTACGAGCGTTTTATCGCTCACTGCTTCACTTTTATGATACACAGTTACGGTAAATTGCTTCGTATCCTTAATATTGCCCCTGCTGAGCGTTGCAGTCAGCTTTACCGGCGTTTTCCCTTTGCCGTCCGGAATGGTAACAACACCATCATTTGTAATAACATTTGAATTGTTTGATTTCCAAGTAATCTTGATCCCATTACTGCTCTTCGGCAATCCGAAATCCTCCGGCGACTTAATTTCCGTTTCCGGAAGCTCAAGCGCGGCCTTTGCAGCAGAAACTGCCACCTTGTCAAGCAGATCGTTCCCCTGATTTGTCTGATTGTTAGCGAGTCCTTGGCAGCCGACAAGAACCATCACCGCAGAAATTGCGGAGCACAAAAAAGTAAGCGTCTTTTTCTTCATAAAGACCTCCAAATATGTAGTTGCCTTTCTCCGGCATTCTAATATAATACCCCCCCCCCCCCCCATAATGTCAAGCCTTTTTTTGCGAATTTTGGAAGTTTTTTATAAAAAAACGCGCGTGCAGATAAAATTAATGAGCGAAATATACATTATGCGGCGGAAGTCCGAAAGAATTAGCCGAAACTTGCGGTCTTCGTACCGTTCTAATGCTTACCGGTGCAATATGCAATTAAGCAAGTTTGTGTTGCGGTGGATGCAGAGGAAAGAAACGTCGGTGTAAAACTATCGGAGTGCAGGATATTGCGCCTACCGCTTGGCGATAACAGACTGTCCCCATTACCTACAGAAGCGGCGAATAACGCTGTGTTTCGAATCTGTTTTGGAAAATTAACCCAGCTCGCTAACAAGGCTATAGAACTGCCTTGCATTCAGAGGCTGCCTTTTTAGCCGCCTAAAAGACCGGAAATCCATAGAGCTGTTCTGCAATGGAGTCTTCGGCATTTCGCCAACAATCAACACCCCCGACGCGAGCATCGAGGCATGTTGTTCTCATAAGGTGGCTGCCGTCGGCTTTTATCCCCTCTGTTACGACGCAGAGCGTCGGGGGATTATCCCTCCGCACGAATAAAAAAATACGCGGTTCCGCCTGCACGAACATCTTCTGCATATATGCATGAAAGACTTTGCGATTATGTAAACATCCTGTTTTATTTTAGTCTTGGCAAATCTATCGCGTATTCCATATTTAAAGATAAATTTGCCTGGTGTAAAAGCCTCTCAAACGGAATGAAAATATTTTCGATTTTTACTACAAGGAGACCGGAAGTACCGACAGTTATTTTGCGGAAAAATTTATACGCTATACGCATATTATAGAGGACTACTATACAACCGTTCTTGATAGTAATTTACTAAATTCAATTACAACGCTTACCAGATTTTTTTGGATTGAAACGCACTCGCGCTTGATAAAGAATCGACTATTTCAGAAAATAATATTATCGGGCAAGCGGGATTTGAACCCACGACCTCTTGGTCCCGAACCAAGCGCGCTACCAGCTGCGCTATTGCCCGTTTACAATCGAAAAAAAGACCCTTTCCTTTGGAAAGGGCGTTGCGCGAGTGACGGGGCTCGAACCCGTGATCTCCGGCGTGACAGGCCAGCGCGATAACCAGCTTCGCTACACCCGCATGTTTTGTATTCTATAAAAAAGCGCATATTAAGTCAATATGATTTTTTATATATAGCATTTTTTTAAGAGCGGTAGAAATAATGCTTGGGATCGGCTTGCAGAGCTATGACAATTATCATAAAGCGAGAGTATTGTTACCCTTTTAGTGCTATTGCAAGGAGAGCCTTACGCTCGTGCAACCAGTAAAATATACTGTCGCCAAAATAAAGAAAACCTTTCTTCGAACTGCTATAATGAGCCGTTATCATAACCCCCTCCAGTATCCAAAAACCGAAAATTAAAGGAATGGAAACAATGGTCAAATATAGTAAAGATTTCAAGGAACAGGTGCGCTATTGTCGGATGAGCTAGGAGTGAAAAAGGCTGCAAGGAACCAATTATTACACGATTGTAGAGTGGCGGAAGGCGAGAAGCCGAAAACTAAAGGAAGAGAGAATTGCATCGGACAAAACGCCGTTGAACGAGCGCGAACTTGCCATGCCGAAAGAAATACAGGAGCTAAAAAAAGCGAGGTTTAACTGCGGCAACCAAATACTATTGCCGCAGTTATAGCTAAAATAGCATCCAGAGCCTATGAAACAGAGCCATATAGCTGAACACAGCCAGCAACCTTTCGATTCAAAGCGCTCCACGTGTGTTCAATGGGGTATTCCGGCGACTACGGCGGCAGGAAAATCAGTTCCTGCGAGCATTTCCCTGCAAGGTTCTGTAAAACCTCTTTTTTATGAAACGCCGCGTTGTCCATGATGATGACATGATCCTTTGGCAGCTTCTTTAACAATTCCTCTTCAAACCAGTCTTCGAACACAGAAGCTTTCATCGTTCCGCTGTAGGTGTGCGGAGCAAGCAACGCGCTCTCACGTTGTGCCGCAACCAGTCCAATTCGAGCATGATGCTTGCCGCTGATGCGAATATTCACCCTTTCCCGCGTTTACTGCGCACATATTGGCGGTACATTTGCGTCTGTATGCCAGTTTCATCGATATATACGAGCTTTTCTTTAGGAATGTCTTTGATTTTTTCTAATACACCTCTGCGTGTTTGGGGGCTTGCTCTTTGTAGAACGCGCTCTTTTTTTCGCGCGATACCGAGTTTTCTCAGCCACTTCAGTACGGAAGCTGGATGACAGCCGAAGACTTCTGCGATTTTTTTGAGGTAGGCATCAGGATGCGCTTCCACATATTCGATGATTAATCCGTTTTGGAGACTTCAGTTTCTGAACTGGTTACCTTTCAATACGATCTTCTAAATCGGCTATTTGTGTGATTTTGAACACATAGATCCGTTTGATGTTGTCGAACAGGTCATGTTTTTCATGAATGTTTTTCTTGTTAACCGGACGGCGAATTTTTATTTTAATGTCTCCGGTTGCCCTGTAGCGTTATCTCCAACCAATGAGTGACCAATATTTGCTTTGAATACCACCGCACTCCGCCCCGCACCTTCGCCTAGCCAGTTTTGCCTCAGCAAAACTGAATCGGACTGCTCGATAGCCTACCTGCTCTACGGTAAATTAACCGCAGTCCACTCCGCTCCTTCACCTAGCCAGTTTTGCCTCAGCAAAACTGAATCGGACTGCTCGATAGCCTACCTGCTCTACGGTAAACTAATTGCAGCCCGCTCCGTACTGTCCCCAAACCAGTTTTGCCCTCGCAAAACCAAAGCGGACTGCACGATAGCTTACTAGCTCTACGGTAAACTAATTGCAGTCCACACCGCTCCTTCACCTAGCCAGTTTTGCCCCTGCAAAACCAAAGCAGCCTGCACGATAGCTTACTAGCTCTACGGTAAACTAATTGCAGTCCACACCGCTCCTTCACCTAGCCAGTTTTGCTCCCGCAAAACTGGAGCGGACTGCTCGATAGCCTACTAGCTCTACGGTAAACTAATCGCAGCCCGCCTCCCCCTAGCCAGTTTTGCCCCAGCAAAACTGGAGCGGACTGCACGATAGCCTACTAGCTCTACGGTAAACTAATTGCAGTCCACTCCGCACCTTCACCTAACCAGTTTTGCTCCCGCAAAACTGGAGCGGACTGGACAATGCCTAATAGCTTTACAGTAAATTAACCGCAGCCCGCCTCCCTCTAGCCAGTTGTGCCCCTGCAAAACTGGAGCGGACTGCACGATAGCTTACTAGCT
>CAUTOX010000080.1:0-11066 GCA_963539665.1 uncultured Treponema sp. | reverse complement strand
TCCCTACTTTTTCTTTTTCGTTTTCAGCAGGGCTGCCTATTCCGTCGACCCATTTGTAATGTATCACAGGATGTTCGTTGCGTTTTTGCAGTATGCGTACTTCAATTTCTTTTCCGTCGTCGCCTTTAACATATTGCCCCGTTTTTACGTCTTTGAATTTAATGTATGCGCGTCTGTCCCACACGGTTTTATTTTCCGTACAGGTAAACGAAATGACGTCCTTATCCTGATCGGCGCGCGAAGTGATTGTCGGCGATCCCGAAATCCACGGCAAGGTATTCGACGTAAAGCACGGTTCATAATCCAACTTGCCGTCTATCGTTTGCAGCTCGAACGTATATGTACCGGCAGCGCTTTCGGGCATAACGGCTTGTTTTGATGCGTACTTAATTTGCGGCTTTCGTTTAATGACGAACTGCACTGCCTTTGTTACGTTGGGATTATCTACAGATGTTACCGTTATCGTTACATTCCCATCCTTGAGGGCTTTTACCCAAGCGTTGCCATCGCCGTTCGGCCATGCCGTATCAGGATCGGATGAGCTGATTCGAAGCTCTTTATTTGTCGCATCGTCCGGCAGCGCTTTTGGATCGAGTTTATAATTATCTCCAACAGTCAACTCGATTGGGGATGCGGAATACGCAAAGGCGAATGCAATATCGGTAACGGGGACTCTCACGTTTACCGTAACGACTCTTGAAACGCCGTCCGCAGCGTTAATCGTAATCCTTGCACTGCCTGCATTATGAGCGGATATCCGTCCTGCGGCATCTACAGATGCAACTCCCGCATTATCCGAATTATAAGCAAGCATTTTATTTGACGCATTTTCAGGCGCAACCTGCGCGTTGAGTTCCCGAATCTCGCCCCGCACCAGCGAAATAAACGATTCATCTGGAGAAAGAGAAATGCCGGTAACCGGTACGTGCGCAGCAATAACAGTTACGCCAACGGCTTTCGAAATACCGTCCGCAGCGTTAATCGTAATTCTGGTACGCCCCGCCGCATTTGCCGCAATCACTCCGTCTTCATTTACGGTTGCAATTCTTGCATCATCCGAGCTATAGGTAAGCATTTTGTTTGACGCATTTTCAGGCGTAACCTGCGCATTGAGTTTCCGCCGTTCTCCCTGCGTCAGCGAAATCGTATCCGCATCGGGAGAAAGAGCGATACCGGTAACCGGTATGCGCACGGCAGTAACGGTGAGCAGAACTTCTTTAGAAATATTGTTTGAAGCGCGAATCGTAATTTTTGTCTGTCCGACCGCCTTTGCCGTAACCAGCCCATCGGCATTTACAGAGGCAATTTCAGCATTCTCCGCATGATAGCTCAAATTTTTATCGGTTGCGTTCTCCGGCAACACCTTTGCATGAAGCAGACAGCTTCCGCCAACGCTCAGCGGCAGCGGATTTCCGGGCAGCACGGGATCAAACGTAATATCGGTAACGGCGACCGGAGCTATCGTAACGACTACGCCGATCTCTTGAAAAATACCGTCCGCAGCGCGAATCGTAATCTTTGCGCGGCCTGCGCTGTGAGCGGAAATAAGTCCCGTATTGCTAACCGATGCAACGCCCGGCGCGCTTGACGAATACTGGAGCTTTTTATTGGTTGCCGCTTCCGGCTTCGCCTTTGCCCAAAGCTGATACGTTTTATTGGTATGTAATGCGATCGGTTCCGGGGGCGGCGGAGTAAACTCAATTCCTGTAACGGCGACTGTTCCTGCCGTAACGGTTACGTTTATTGTTTTCGTAATGCCGTTTGCCGCGCTAATCGTAATTTTTGCCTGACCGGTTTCCTTTGCCGTAACTTTGCCGCTGCCATCAACGGAAACAATCCTTTCATCGCTTGAAGCATAAGCTAATCGCTTGTTCGTCGCCGTATCGGGAACCGCTTTTGCAGTAAGCGTATGTTCTGCGCCCTTAACGATAGAAAGCGGATTTTCGGCAGCGCTTACCGCAATACCGGTAACCGCGACATCCGCTGCGCTTACGGAGACGCGAATCTCTTTAGAAATGCCGCCAGCTGCGCGAATCGTAATCTTTGCGCGGCCGACGCTGCAAGCGGTAATCATCCCCGCGCTGCTTACAGAGGCAACGTCGTTCGCGCTTGACGTATAGGTAAGCGTTTTATTGGTCGCCGTCTCCGGCACAGCTTTTGCGCTCAGCTGATACGTTCTGCCGACGCTCAGCGGCAGCGGATCTGCAGAAAGCGCCGAAGTAAAGACAATCCCCGTTACCGGAATCTCCGGCATCGTAACGGTAACACGTATCTTTTTAGAAATACCGTTTGCCGTTGTTATCGCAATTATTGCGCTTCCTGCACTACGAGCGGTAATTAATCCAGCGTTACTTACCGAGGCAACGCTCGGCGCGCTTGACGCATAGGTAAGCGTTTTATCGGTTGCCGTTTCAGGCGTCGCCTTTGCCGTAAGCTGATACGTTTTATTAGGATGCAATGCCAGCGGTTCTACCGGCGGCGCATTCAATGCAATCCCTGTAACAGCGACCGTTCCCGCCTGAACGACTACGCCGATCTCTTTAAAGATGCCGTTTGCCGCGCTAATCGTAATCTTTGCCGCGCCAATTTCTTTTGCCGTAACCGTGCCTTCGGCATTGACGGCAACAATCCTCTCATCGCTTGAAGCATACGTTAATCGCTTGTTCGTAGCTGTATCGGGAATCGCTTTTGCAGCAAGCGTATACTCTGCGCCTTTGACGATGGAAAGCGGATTTTTGACAGCAGCCGTCTCGATACCGGTAACAGGAACCTCCGCCGCCTGAACGGCTACGCCAATCTCTTTAGAAATGCCGTCAGCGGCGCTAATCGTAATCTTTGCCGCGCCGACGCTATGAGCGGTAATAAGTCCCGTATCGCTGACCGACGCAATATTTTTTGCGCTTGAAGTATACGTCAGCTTTTTATCGGTTGCCGCATCCGGCTTCGCCTTTGCCCGAAGCTGATACGTTTTATTGGGATGCAATGTCAACGGTTTTGCAAGCAGCGCCCTGTCTAATTCAATATCCGTTACCGGGACATACTGGGGAATGTTCTGCTTACACGACCAGCAGAAAAGAGCTACAAGAGCGAACAACAAAATGATGCAAGATTTTTTCATAAGCGGACTCCATAATAGTGCGAAGGCAACTTCCCTGATGCGATGCATAAGAGAACTGGTATAGGACATCTCGAAAAACTTTCTTTTTGCGATTTTTTCGAGATTGCAACGAGTTGTAACGCTCTGGATTATCGCGAGTTACAACATCGCATTGTCAAAGTTACCTCTAAAAACTAAATTTTTTAGAGGTTCCCGATATTTTGTTTGCGCTACATATACAAATTGCACGTATCTCTGTCAAGCTCGTAAAAGTTTACCTGCAAGCCTTACTACAGCTTGAATATCCTGTGCGGAGCAAATAAAGCTCATTCGCATCAAAGATAAGGGAGGAAAATGGGAACGCGCATTACCAAGCGTCAGGGGAGCTCCGCCAAAATCGCGTTAACCGCGCGGAGCCTTTGCTGGATTGATAGGCATACCGTTTCTGAAAACCATGAACTTTATTGATGATTCAAGTCCGCTTCCGGTGCGGCCGATTTCATCGCCGGCAGTAACGTAGTCGCCTTTGGCGGATTTGACGCTGCCAAGTCCCGAATACGAATAAATCAAGCCGGTTTTCGATTGGATAAATACGACTTCGCCGAATCCGCGGTACACGCCGGTATACATCACGGTGCCGGAATGTACCGCCTTGACGGATTCGTCCGCCGCGCCGGTCAGTTCAACGCCGCTGATTTTCCCGCTTATGTTTTTTACCAGCGGCGCTTTAAGCGGCCAGAGCGTAACCGTATCGCGCGTTCCGGCATCTGTCTTCGGCAAAGCTTTCTGCACCTCGCGCGGAGCTGCCGCAACGGCATGGCGTCCGCTGTCCGGCGCCCCCTTTTGCGGCAGTTTTAACTTCTGCCCGACTTTTATGGTCGCGCCGCCGTCAAGTCCGTTCGCTGCAAGCAAGTCGGCAAGCGGTATCGAAAATTTACGAGCAAGGCTATACAAGGTGTCGCCTTTTTGTATCTCATAGAGCTGCGGCCGCTCGGCATTCTCCGACGTTTTAGCAGGCTGCGCTTCCGGTAATACGATCGGAGCGTTAGATACCGTTGTATCCGCGGACGGAATAACAATTACTCGCCCTGCCCTCAGCATATCGTTTTCAGAAAGATTATTTGCAGAACGAATCTTTTCGACGCTCAGCTGGTACTTTCTGCTTATCGAATACAAGGTATCGCCTTGTTTGACCGTGTAAGATGAATCAGCAGAGAATCTGAATGCAGAGAAAAAGAAAATGGAATAAAAGAGCGCTGCAGTTTTTTTACTGAAAGGCACCATGTATTGTTTATCGGCAGCGGCACGGCATTCTTTATGCCGCGTTTAGATAAGCCTGCGGAAAAGAGAACCGACCGGAATCCCATTGATGACCGTTTCTTCCGTGTAATTTTTCAGCACGCCGTCCCGCCCCTGTTCAAGATGGAAAGAGCGAATGCCGTGCTTAATCGAAATATCGGCTTCCATGAGCGCGCTCAGATGGTCGGCAATACGGACGGTTTTTCCGTCGACCGGCGCAAAAGCATCCTCATTGTACATAGTATTCAACTCTTCCCACGTAACGACGCGCGTCTTGCCGTCCTCAAGAATGCGGTTGGAAAACTCTTCATCGGTAAAATACATCAGTTCCGCGCTGAAAAACGGTTCCATCAGCGGCAAAAGCTCGCTCGTTACAATGTCTTGCTCGATGCGCTTGACAATTTGCGGCAAACCGTCCGTCGCCTGCTTTACCGGCGAAATAATGTCGCGCGTTACGGCTTCCGGCAAGTCATGGAAAAGGCCGCTGAAAAAATTGTTGATAATGCGCCGCCGGCACATTTTAACGGCATTCTGCCGGCACAAGAGGAGCGTTACCAGCGCAACGAAAAAGCAATGCCCCAGAACGCTTGTATTCGGTACGCGGGGCGTCTGGTTCCACCGCGTCTGAAAACGCAGCTGCTCAATCTTCATGATAAAATCAAAGGAACGCTGGCGGGTCATCAGCATCTGCAAACCGGTTAAGTCCATGTATTTTTGCAGCTCGGCGAGCACTTGCGTATGGATTATTTCAAGCCGCTCCGGTTCGTTGACGACGGTAAGCATCTGCAATTCGCGCATTGTAGCGAATTTGTGAGCTGCCGACAAAATGCGCGAGGCAGCGATCGTTTCCGCCGGCAGAGGCGCAGTCCCCGCCCGTTGCGCCAAATACTCTGAAAACATCGCAAAAAGGTCATCGTCGCCGAGTATGCTTCGGTATTGATCAAGTACCCACCCATTCAGGCGGACGTATTCTTCCGCATAATCCCGCTTCAAAAGCTGCTGCACCGTCGCCTTTATGTCGCAAAGCGCAATTTTCTTGAGCAAATCAAAGAGCGAGGCGTAAATCATCCACACCCAATCGACAAAAACTCCCCGGTTTTCTTCAAACTTTCCGATTATGTAGGCAATCGCCATCTTTTCGCCGGCCTTGTCCATCTCAACAATGTCGAAGGGGCGCACCAGATCGTTCCAGCGGTGAATCGAAAACGCTTCAAAAATGCGCAGCGCAAGTTCTTTATCAATCATGCTGTTAGTGGCTTAAACCCGCCTTTTGATCGGCATGCATTTTGTCTTTCCAAACAATCGCTTTCTTCTTTATTTCTTCCGCGTTGTCTTTGTCGCCGAGCGCAGTAAAAAGATTGCGTTTGGCCAAAAGAAAGCGGATTGCATTCGTCATGTCGTCGATGCGGCGAGTAGAAAGCTCGTATTTATCGCGGTAGGCTGCGGCGGATGCATCAAGCTGCTTGGAAATCAGGCGAATGTAGAGTACGGTCGTTTCGTAGTCTCCGTTGTTCGGATCGAAATACGCCTTTACAGAATTCCGCATATCAATGAGGTTCTTTGCAACGACGGTGCACCTGCCTTTCAATTCGACAAACGACCACTTCCACTTGCTGTTGTCGCCAAACGCCAACTCCAGCAAATTGATAGTCAGTCCCAACTTCCGAATAAGGTAGTAGCGCTCATCGATTGTCGTATTTGCAATCGCTTCGTAATTGTCGGAAAGTTCGCTATACGTTATGTCGATGACGTTCGTTACGATGTCTTCAAGGTAAATAATCGCTTTATAAAGCGTTTTGCGCGCTTCATTGAGCGCATCGTTATTTTTTACATCGAGAATCTTGAGCGACAAACTGTTTTGCGCCATATATAAGGAAGCGACGTAAATCATATCCGCGCATAGCTGGAGTTTGGCGTAGGGCGCCTCCGCGTTTTCTGCATCGGCGCTTATTTTGTTCAGAGTATTTTTTTCCGCGCCCAAAAGGGCTGTTATTTTTGTTTGATAAGACTTCACCGCTTCTGCAAGTTCATGTCGGGAATCTTTTGAAATTTTAGCCATAAAATCTCCTGTAAATTTTACATCGGCTCCGTGCGCCGCCAGCGCGTTCATACAGTAACGCCTTTTTTGCTGACGGCGTTGCTTTACATATCGGGAAAAAGCGTCTCCGGCTTAAACGCCGCGCTGTGCTTTTCCAGCAAGGCGCGCGCGTGTTCAAGCGACTGCGTACTGTCGGCATCGCCAGAAAGCATCCGCGCAATCTCGGAAACCCGCTCCGCTCCTGCAACGGGCCGTACATGAGAGGCTACCCGATCCTGCTCTCCCCATTTTTCGATTTTTATTTGATTGTCGGCATAAACGGCAATGCTGGCCAGATGCGTGATGCAGAAAATCTGGCGGTCGCGCGCAAGCTGCTTGAGGTGGCTGCCGACGGCAACGGCGACTTCTCCGCCGATTCCCGTATCGATTTCATCGAACACGAGCGAGGGAACCGTATCAATCCGCGCAAACAGCGTTTTGAGCGCAAGCATGACGCGCGACAATTCGCCGCCGGAGGCAATCCGCGCAAGCGGCAACAGAGCGGAGCCGGCATTCGCGCTAATGAGAAACTCAACATTATCCATGCCGTAGGGGCCGCACCGCTGCTCAATGCCGTTGCCCTCTTTTTCGGTAATGCTGACGGCAAAACGCGCGCCCTTCATGCCGAGATTTTTTAATATGCCGACAACCTCTTCGGCAAGCGCCGAACCGGTATGCCGCCGCTTTTCGGAAATAATTTTCGCTGCACGGTATGCGCGTTTTTCAAGTTCGGCAATGTCCGCGCTAAGCGCCTCTTTATCTTCCGCGCTGCCGCCAAACTGTTCAAGCGCCGCCTCCGCCTCCGCCAGATAATCAAAAACTTCGGAAAGCGGGGCAGATGGGGACGACGCATATTTTTTCTTCAAGTTATAGATGAGCGAAAGCCGCTCCTGCACAGCCGAAAGGCGCACGGGATCGTAGACCAAACGCTGACGGTACGCGCCGAATTCCAGCGCAATGTCGGAAAGCTCGTAGAACGCAGCTTCAAGACGGGCATCCAGCGCAGAAAGCGAAGTATCCTCCGCGCAAATGTTTTGCGATTCGCGGCGGGCGCGTTTTAAAAGCGGAATGGCCGCATCATCCGCACCATCGAGCGCCGTGCAAACACCTTCAACTCCAGCGCATAGTTTTTCGTAGGAAGAAAGCCGCGCTTCCTCTTCTTCAAGGTTCGTATCCTCATCAGCCTTGAGCGCGGCATCGGCAATTTCACTCGCCGCAAACGAGTACATCTCAATCTTCCGCGTTTTTTCCGCATTATCGGCATCCAGTTGCGCCAGCTGCCGGCGTTTTTGGATAAGCTCCGTGTAAAGCGCCGTAAACGCCTGCACTTCGTCGAGAACACCGGCGCGCGCATCAAGGAACTTGCGGTGTTCGCTCACTTTCATGAGCGACTGGTGTTCGTGCTGGCCGTGAATGTCTATTAAATAGGAAGAGAATTCCGCAAGATCGGAGCGAGTTACAGGAACATCGCCGATCCATGCGCCGGACTTGCCGCTGGCGCGTACAAAACGCCGCAAAAGAATGCGGTCTCCTTCGGCTTCAATGCCGTGCGCGGAAAGCCATGCGCGCGCCTCCCCGTCCGACGGTTCAAGTAAAAATGTCGCTGAAACGGACGCTTCTTTTTCGCCCGAACGGATTTGGGCAACTTCCGCCTTGCCGCCGAGCACGAATGAGAGCGCACCGATCAAAATGGATTTGCCTGCGCCGGTTTCGCCTGAAAGGACAGTAAATCCGCGCGAAAATTCAATCGTAATCCGATCGATTATGGCAAAGTCTTTTATCGTAAGGTCTTCAAGCATGGGGACCCCCCGACCAGTTGAGTTTTGACCGCAATGCGCTGTAGAATTTTTCCGCCGTACAGCCGACAAGCTTTACCTTTTCGGGAATCCGGCGGATTTTCACACAGTCTCCTTCCTGCAACGCAAACGGCCGCTGCCCGTCCACCGTAATTATGCCTTCCGTTGCACGGAACGGCTGCACGGTTATGCTAATTTCTCCATTCGGACTGAGTACCAGCGGTCTGCTTGAAAGGGAAAACGAATTGGCCGGAGTCAGCAGCAGCGCATCAAGTTCCGGTTCGATAATCGGGCCGCCTGCCGATGCAGAATACGCAGTGGAGCCGGTCGCCGTGCTGACGATAAGACCGTCCGCCTTAAAAGTTCCCAGCGACACGGCATTGTAGGCAACGTCCAGCATGACGGTGCGGGTTGCAAGTTTTGAGCAGACAACTACATCATTGAGCCCGAGCGCGGAAAATACCGGCGGCTCTTTGTGCGGTCGAATCAAATGCGCCTGAATCATGCTGCGCTCCATAATCGGCATATCTCCGGCCAAAAACAAGTCAAGCTGACTCTGCCATTCGTCTTTTTGAATGCTGGCGATAAAGCCGAATTCTCCGAAGTTGACCGGAAAGACCGGAATTCCCAACTTAACGCAGCCGCGCGCCGCAAATAAAACCGTGCCGTCGCCGCCGAGCGTAATCACAAAGTCATTGCCTTCAAAGGGATTGCCCGCGTCAAAGCCGTCAAAGCTGTAAAAATCGGCAAGATGACCGCGCGTTTTTAAATGCGCGGCGATGAGCTTACCGTATTTTTGAGATGCATCTTTGTGCGGATTAACAACGATTAGGCATTTTTTCATGACGATGCGCGCTTACGGAAGCGTACCTAAAACCTTTACGATTTTCGTAACCTGCGCATTCGAAAGGCGGGGATACAATGGGAAAAGCGCCGTCCGCAAAAACAGCGATTTTGCCTTAATGCACGCGGCGGACAACGCTTCCTCGCGCAATGCAATGACGGAATCTTCATAAGCGGGACGAATCTCGATGTCTTTCCGAGCGGCATAGGCCTTCGCATCCTTGAACGGGCAGTTGAGCACCAGCGGGAAGCAGCACATCGTCGACCCCATATCGGGTGCCTCATCCGTAAGCGTATCCGTGTATTTTGTCCGAATGAATGTTTTGTGCCGTCCGCTCATCACTGCATTCTGAAAGAGCGCAAAAATCTCCTTCCGTTTCAGTTCATTCCGGCTAAACTCTTTGAGCTGCACCCATGCAAGCGCACAATTTATGTCGGGAAGCAGCTCCGTGTGCGGCATCGCGTCTGCAAACTTTTTCAGCACAATCCACTCTCTGCGGTTTGGCGCAATAAGCAACGCTCCCCCGCCAGCAGTTACCACATCTTTTTCTTCGAGCGCCATAATCGCATACGCGCCGAACAAACCGGCCTTTTGCGTACGCACTTCCGGCGCATCATCTTCCTGCGCAAGCGGCATGAGGGCGCCCGCAGAACGCGATATGTCTTCAATTATAGGAATGCCGAGACCTGTCAATGAATGTAAATCCGGTAAGATTCCCATAGATTCATGCAGAAGCAGCAAACGCCCGCCGTTTTTTATGCCTTCTGCAACAATTTCCGGCGTAACAAGACCAGTCGCCTCATCGACATCAAGCGCAATCGTCTTGCAGCCGGCATCTTCAGCCGCTTGCAAATGCCATGCCGGAGCAAGCGCAGAAATCATAAGCGTTTCGCCAGCTTCAAAATCAAGCGCACGGAGCGCGTACTTCAAAGCAATACCCGGACTGCGGAGCGCAATCGCGCCGTCACAGCCGGCAAATTCTTTTACGGATTGGATTAAACGCGCATTCAATTCACCCGGCCCGATTTTTTCATCGACCATACAGGTGAGAACGGCATCCATCTCCTTTCTGCGGATTGTTGTGCTGTATGTCGGAATCATCTTTATTGATTATCTATAATTCTCTGCAATTCTTTCGGATCAAAAAGCCGTTTCGTGTTCAGGATGATAAGATAACCTTCGTCGTTGTTTCTAACAACACCATTTATATATTCCGTGCCGATACCGCTCATCATCTGCGGCGGATCCTGCACTTCGCTTTGATGGACGGCGACAACGCGCGAAACGCTGTCAATAATAATGCCGATTTGCATCGTTCCAATCTTGAGAATAATAAATCCGCTTTCAAGCTCATCAAGTTCCATGTCTTCATCTTTTGTCTTGATGCGGAATCGTCTGTGCAGATCGATAATCGGTATGATTTCGCTGCGGAGATTTAAAATCCCTACCATATAATAAGGAGCATTTGGAATCGGACGGATATTCTGAATCTTTACGATTTCCTTGACATCCATAATATTTACTCCATAAAGCTCTTTACCAAGCTTGAACGTCACCAACTGAAACTGAGAATCGTCAGCCATATATCCTCCTGCAAAACCTTGAAAATAATCGTTATAAAGAATACACCGAAAACAGAGCTTTTGCAATATTAGAACCAGTTTGGAGCAGGGGGCTCAGCATGAAAGTATAATAATAGAAAAAAGTATCGTTATTATATGACAGCCCCATAAAAAAAGAGGATGTTCAGGTACATTCATTTAACTCCAAGTCCATTCCCCCTTCTTTTTCACGATTTTCTGATATATTCATTCCTCCAAATTCCTGACTTTAGTAAAAAAATGCGGATTTTTGAATTTCTCTGTCCTGAAAGCATTTAAAAATCCGCACTGGCTCTATTAGAAGCTGTTTAAGGTTTTCTAAGCAGAAGCGATATAAAAGTCAGTATCATAA
>CAUTOX010000079.1:0-11175 GCA_963539665.1 uncultured Treponema sp. | reverse complement strand
ACCGCAGACCTCAGCCTTACCATGGCTGCGCTCTACCAGCTGAGCTACAAGGGCATACCAATCCATCGGAACAGATAATAATGTGAGAGCTAATATAAATAAAATAGCCGTATATGTCAATGAAAATAATATTTTTTTCACGCTGCAACCTGTAAAATATACTATCGCCAAAATAAAGAAAAGGTTTCTTTGAACTGCTATAATTTTGTTGCCTAACCAAAAACCATAAACGGAGGAAAAAAACATATGGCGGCAATAACAGAAACGCAAAAAAGGTTCACTTACTTTTCATACGATGAAAGGTTCGTGCTGGAGCTTTATCTGAAAGGAACAAGTCATTTTCCAAAAATCACAAACACGGAAGAACTTGCAAATATCTTACCAAGAGCAGGCGCAGCATTCAACGGGAGAGCCGAAGAGAAATGGTAGCGCATGAAACTTCCGCTTCAAAAACAAAGTTTGAATATAACGCCGGCTATGCGCAGATGAAAGCAGAATATGAAATGACGGCAAAAGGACTCCATTAAAACTTGGCAGGACATGGTACTGGCTGAAAAAATAAGAGATTTAATAGCCGATAAAAACTACAGTCCCTATGCAATTATTCAAATATTCAAGAACTCTTCATGGCCCGGCGAAACAGGAATCTGCGAAAAGACGCTGTGCAGTTACATTGCCGGCGATGTAATTCCGGTAATTTCGACTTCAAAACCTATGAAAATGGCAGAAACTGAGTTCCGTGGACATTATATTTTACTGATTGCAAATAAAACTAATAAAAAAAGGCATTTTTCACGCGTCGGATGTGCAATAAGGAGCATCTCGAACAGCTCTGAATATATAAACAACCGTTCTGAAGCGGACACTGGGGAAATCGACACCGTGAAAAGCTGCGCCTCCTCGACAGGCGAATGCGCCCTAACGCTTACAGAATGGAAAACAAGGGCCGAGATAATCAGGAAAATACCGAACGCTAAAAGCGCGTTCGGTCGTTGAAGAAATAAATAAACTTGAAGCCTCATTAGGCAAGGAGACTGTCAAGAAACTCTTCAAGTCCATCACAGCGGACGGCGGCCCGGAAGTCATGGACTTTGAGGAAATAGAAAAATTATCAGACGGCACGAAGAGAACGGTGTTGTATTTTCCATCCTTATTGTTCAAGTGAACGCGGAACAAACGAGAACCTCAACAGGATATTCAGACGTTTTTACCCGAACAGTACGGATTTCTCTAAACGTAATCCGAAGTTATTTATTGAGGTTCAAACATGGATGAATAACTATCCAAGAATGCGTTTGAAAGGCTCAACTCCGGAAATGGACACTCAAAAATGTATAGGCAAGGAATTTTCGATTCCAATATAAAATAAACCGCCGGAGCAAAGCAACAGGCGGCATTACCCTATTTACAGGGGAGCTCAAAATTATAATCCTCTGCCATATTTTATCTTAAAATAGATATCTAACGGCAAATCCTTATAGATAATACTATCTATAAGGATTTTTTATGGGTAAAACTGCAATAGAGCCAATTTCGGATTTTGAAATAGCACTAAAGTAGAGCTGGACTTTTGCTGAGAACTTTGTTCGTTGTGCTCACTACCGAGTTTGTGGTGCAAACTCGCACCATATGCCGCAATAGAGCTTTTAGATAGCATAAACGCTCAAAACAGTACGTCATCAGAACCTCGCCTGCGCACAATGTGTTTATTTTAAAACTTTACATTCTATTCGTACAGGAGCAAGTTGGAAAATCTTGAGTTTTTCCGAAACTCGACTTTCGACCTAATACATTCGAACACATATTCGTCTAGGGGCGGGGCGGACTGCGGGGAAGGAGCCGTAGAGTTGATGGTTAGCGGGCAGTCCGCTCACGTTTTCCCAAAGGAAAAACTTGCTAGAAGATTTGGCGAGCTGTGGGGCGGATTGCGGAAAATAAGCCGCAGAGTTGATGGTTAGCGGGCAGTCCGCTCACGTTTTCCCGATAGGAAAACGTGCTGGATGATTGGCGAGCTGCGGGGCGGATTGCGGAAAATAAGCCGTAGAGTTAAAGGCTATCGAGCGGTCCGCTCAAGTTTTCCCAAGGGTAAAACTTGCTAGAAGATTTGGCGAGCTGCAGGGCGGACTGCGGAAAATGAGCCGTAGAGTTGAAGGTCATCGGGCAGTCCGCTCAAGTTTTCCCAAAAGAAAAACTTGCTGGATGATTGGCGGAGAGAGGGGCGGACTGCGGGGAATGTGCCGTAGAGTTGATGGTTATCGAGCAGTCCGCTCACGTTTTCCCAAAGGAAAAACTTGCTAGAAGATTTGGCAAGCTGCAGGGCGGAGTGCGGAAAATGAGCCGTAGAGTTGATGGTTATCGGGCAGTCCGTTCACGTTTTCCCAAGGGTAAAACTTGCTGGATGATTGGCGAGCTGCGGGGCGGATTGCGGAAAATGAGCCGGAGCGTTGAAGTCTATCGCGTAGGTCGCTCCGTCGGCTATTTGTCTTCAAGAGTTATTATTTTTACGTGTTGATAGTTCTCGGCAAGCGTAAATTGTTTTTCGAGATGCGGGGTTAGATAAATCGTGCCGTCATCTTCATTTGTTATCAAAATCACGCTGAACTCTGGGTGCGTCTTGCAGTAGGCGGCGGCATCTTTTGCGCCCATCACGTAGAATGCGGTCGCCAGCGCATCGCAGAGCGTTCCGTTTGCGCCGATTACCGTACTCGACAGCATTTCGTTTTCCACCGGCGCGCCGGTTGTCGGATCAAAAATGTGTTTGTACTTGTGGCCGTCTTCTCCTACAAAATAGCGGATATATCCGCCGGACGTTATGACGGCGCAGTCCTTCACTTCAAGGTAGCCGATGCTGTCTTTGGCAAACGGGCTTCGAATGCCGATTGTCCAGCGGCTGCCATCCGGCTTTGCGCCAATTACCTGCACGTTGCCGCCGAGGTTCAGCAGCGCGGACTTGATACCGTATGAACGCAGCAGCTTGTCCGCCGCATCGCCGGCGTAGCCTTTCCCGATGCCGCCTAAATCGATTTCCGCGCCGGCCGGCAGCATGATGGTATCGTCTTTCAAGATAATTTTTTTGTAATCAGTGAGCTTTAACAGCTCCTCAACTTCATCGCGGGGCGGCACGCGGAATTTGCGTACGGTGAATCCCCATGCGGCCAGCACCGGATAGAGCGCCGGATTGAATTTGCCGCCGGTTTCGTCCGCAACAAAAAGCGCCGTAGAAATAACGTCCGCCGTTTCTGGAGCGATTTTTACCGGCTCCCCCGCAGCCGTATTCATGCGGGAAACGTCGCTATTTGGGTCGGTAACGCTCAAAAGCGATTCGAGCGTTTTGATTCGCTCCGCCGCTGCCGCAACCGCCGCTTCCGACTGTTTTCCATAGGCGGTAATCTGCATCTTCGTATTCATAGACGAAAATTCAATCTCCGCCTTCTGCTTCTCCAGCTGCTTTCCGCAAGAAAAAAAGAAAACGCCCAGCGCGAGCGTCCCCCAAACAATAAAACCGGTCTTTTTCATTTCATTCTCCTGTAAACCTGCGCGAAACATTACAAATTCCTGCAAATGTTTTCGCAGAGCGCACGAAGCGCATATATTTCAAGGCAACCTGCTCCAAAACGGACGGTTCCGAATCGGTTTATTAAATAATCGCGTTTACAAAATACGCCGGGCGGTTTATCAAAGATTCGGCCGCGCAGCGCATTAGTCTTCAATGTCGGGAATGCGTTTTTTTAGTCCGGAGAAAAATTGCTCCCCCGAAATACCGTGCCGCAAACACGCGAACAGGCAGTTATCGCCTGCAACCGTTCCTAATATTTCATCCATGTTCATATTGTCAAGCGCATTGCACACGCTGTTTGCATGGCCGGGGAAGGTTTTGATGACAACCGTACTGCCGCTCCAGTCAATGCTGACGTAGCCGCGCAAAAAATCCTGCGCATACACCTGATTATTTTCCATGCGCTCTTCGTCGGTCGGCAAACTGTACACATACCGCTGCTGCCCGTCGGAGATTTTTCCCACCTTCAGAAGCTTCAAATCGCGCGAAAGCGTCGCCTGCGTTACCTCAAACCCCTCCGCAGTCAAATACGCCAACAGCTCTTCCTGACTTTCAATCCGGTTATTCTTAATCAGTTTACAGATGGCCTTCAATCTGGAAGAACGCTCTTTCATACGTCGTACGCCTCATAATGAATAAATATGCGGTAATATAGGAAGAAAATACTATTTATGCAAGAAATACAAAAAATACGGGAAGGCGAATAGAAAAGCGGCCGGAAAAGTTACGGCCGCCCGATGATCCATATGCGATTCGAACGCACTACCTGCCGCTTAGGAGGCGGCCGCTCTATCCTGCTGAGCTAATGGATCATGGCCTGATTTTAATTGAAATAAAAAATTAAGGCAACCGGCGGACTAAATGCAAGCGCTGCATGAAGTATCTGCCGTTCTCCGCGCGTTTATCCATCCGGATTCCGGTTTTTGCCGATAAGCCCCGCAGCTTTGTCAAAAATCTTTTCTAAATACGCCGCATCGCCTTCCGACGCCGCCGCCCGCGAAAGCACGGAACGCCAAAACCGTTCCATATCGCTCCGGCCGGTAACGCTGAAAAACCCGATTTTTTGCAGATTATCGGTAATCGAGGCAACTGTTTTATCAATCCGCTCAAGCGGCAACGGAGTATAGCCGGCCAACTTCCCGCAGTTTTGCCGAAAAAGATGATAGCAGACGATTTGCACTGCATGAGAAAGATTGAGCGATGCAAAATCCGGGCAAGCAGGAATCGTTACGCCGACAGTACAGGCCATAAGCTGCTCGTCAGTCAAGCCGGTGCGCTCATTACCGAATACAACGGCAACGTTCGCCCCGTCCATTGCCTCATCCTTTTGCCCCGTAATGCCGTCCGCAAGTTCCGAAAACTCCTCCGGCAAAAGCAGCTTCCCCTTCCGCTTCTTACCGCGCCGGCGCGTAGTTCCCGCCGCAAGCGTACAATCAGCAACCGCATCAGCAAGCGTCGTGAAAAATTCAGCCTGTTCGTAAATGGGCGTTGCATGAATCGCCAACGTCCGAACTTTTTCCGCATCATAGCCGCTCTGTGCGCCGACTATCCGCAGATGAGAGATGCCGCTATTTGCCATCGCGCGGCAAACCGCGCCAACATTGCGCGCTTCTCCCGGATGATCCAAAACAACGTACACTTTTTGCAAATCCATGTCGGCAGTATAGCGAACAACCTAAAAAAGTAAAGGCGCGCCCGTCCATCCCGCCGGCCCTCGACGCACTCCGCAGACTGCGCTGCCAACGCGCGCTATTACGGAGTGCTGTTTGCGAAGCATTTTAGAGGCTTCCCTATAAGCTAATTGCCTTAAAATACAACTAGAAATCAAATACAATCTCCACATGGCGTATGACAGGGAGTTAAGATCACGAGCAATCAAATATGCAGAAGAGGCTGCACGTTGACAGAGACTGCGGCGGCCTTAACGGTACATTCATTGGCTGGAGAAAAAGCTACAAGGCAAGCGGCGATGTAAAAACGAAAGTCCGCTGTCCGATAAAAAAGAAGATTATTCATAAAAAGCAGCCCTGCTCGAGAACTCCGTTGTAGAACAGAGCTGCGAGTTCTAAAGCCTACAAATAGCACGATGTAGAAACTCGCATTTCTAGGTAACCTGTTCCGCAACGGAAGTTTCCGAACAGGTTTATCGCAAGTATGTGGAAACGCGCCCTGCCCGCCTACCTCAAAGAGATTGCGGGTATATTCGGTACTGAAGCGACTACGGAAACTCCGGTTACAAAAAAAGGAGTACATTCTACAAGGAATAAAATGCTGAAAAAGCAAAAGCATATTTGCAAGCGATCAAAGACGTTCCAAATAAAAAACTCGTTTATATCGATGAAAACAGCATCACGCAGGCGTATCGAAGATGTGCCCGCAGTCATCGAGGAAAACGGCTCAACATTTGCATCAGCGGCAAGCGGCATACTCGAATTGGTCTCGGCGGTATGTGCGGGGAAATTGATTGCTCCCTTTCCCTATGAAGGGACGATGAATGGCGTGTTGTTTGAGTCTGGTTTGAAAAACCTGCCCCAGCAGCGCACCTGCATCATGGACAATGCAGCTTTTTACAAGAAAGAGGTTTTACAGAACATTTCAGGAAAATACTCTCAGACCGCGCGCTTTTTGCGCCGTATTCGTCCGAATGCAATTCCATTGAACACTCGTGGACTGCTTTAAATCGGAATATTGCAAATCAGTCCATCGCTACAGCGCTCTCGCAGAGACGCTTGATGTGGCTTCTTCAAGGCAAATAGCTATACCGCTCGCCATTGTATCGCATGAATCATAAATTACAGATTATAGCAAGAGGAAAAGCGAATATTTCTAATCTATTTTTATGCAGTTCCGATAATGAGAAAGAGGTTCTATGCCTCGCATTCATCAGGCAGGAGGTCTATATGTCGGTTGCAATTAATTCAGCAGCATATAGCAATGTGGCTTCCGGCGGCGCAGGGGACAAATTATATGTGCCGGTTAAGCCCGCGGTATTATTATACTCGCATTTTTCTCACGTTTCGGGTTTTAAGGCGGGAAAAAACCAAAACGGCGTTTCAATTACAAAGATTCAGATATTGAATACGTTAATCGATCATTTATCGTCGATTAAATCGGGAAAACAGGAATCGGTAGCGCATCTTTCGACGGATCAAATCGATTCGATGATTGAAAACTATCAGACGCAGATCAGCCAAGCGGTGGAGGCCGCCAAAACGATGCCGTATATGCTCTCTGGTGTTCGCCCGGAAGCTGGTTCATTGTTTATGATGGACGTTTGAACGCTAACGCCACACGAACCACAAAGAAAGTGCGCCGGCTGCCGTTGTAATGGCGGTGAATGGCGCGCCGATTTTTATCCAATCTTTAAAAGTCATCGGAGTTCCCTCTTTTTTGAGAATTCCCATTGCGACGATATTCGCGCTTGCCCCGAACGGCGTTAGGTTTCCGCCGAGGCAAGAACCAATCAGCAGCGCAAACATCAGCAATTCGCGCGGCACGCCAAGCGGCGCGGCAAGCTGGGACGCGACCGGCAACATAATAATGATATACGGAACATTATCGACAAAGCCGGAAATGAAAATCGACACGACAATAATCAGCAAAAAGCTCACGAATATATTGCCGCCGGTTACGTGCGACAAGAATGCCGAAAAGTCTTCCAGCAAGCCCGTTTCCGCAACAGCTCCTACTACGACAAAAATTCCTGACAGAAAAAATATCGATTCCCAATCAAGCTCTGCAATGAGCCGGCCGGTTTCGCGCACACCGCGCCGCTGTGCAATGCCATACCACAGCAGGCTGCTCCCGCCGAGCAGCATTACATACGCTCCCGAAAGATACGGCGGGGCAGTGCGCAGGAAGGAAATTGCGGCAAGCCCGACAATCATCGCGCATAAAAGCACAGCCGGTACCGGCGATATAACGGCAGTTCGTTCTGCGGCGGCTTTTTCTTTTGCATTTCGGAAATAATAATAGAAGAAAAAACAACCGGCTAGCATTCCCGCTTGAATAAAAAAGAAAATCGACAGCCGCCCTTGATGCACAAAAAAATCGTTGAACGTATAACCGGCGTAACTGGCAAAAATCATCGACGGCGGATCGCCGACAAGGGTTGCCGTCCCTTCAAGATTCGACATAACCGCAAGTCCCGCCATAAAATAGGTTGGATTAAGCTTGAGTTTTTTCGTCAGCGCAAGCGCAATCGGCGCCATAACGAGCACCGTCGCAACATTTTCGACAAAAATAGAAATAATTCCGGTCATTGCAAGGAGCAAAACCATCGCAACGCTCGTTGCAGGAGATTTTTCAACAATGACATCGGCAATCATCGCCGGCACTTTTGAATAAATGAATAGCGCAGCAATCGCCATGCTGCCGATATAAATCATCAACACATTCCAATTAATGAGCGCCGTAAAGGAATGCACCAGCGCAGAAAGCCGTGCGCTGCCGCCGATAAAAATCCGCCCCGGCCAAACAATTCCCAGCGCAACAAGCAAGATCGCCGCTCCGGTCGAAAAAGCAACCTTCTTTTCCTGAAAGAGAATGACGAGCGCATACATAAGGAGCGCAATGCAAAGGACAATCCACTTCATTTCCATAGTGCGGCACTGTACACGAACGCAGCCTAAAAATCCAGCTCACGCAAAAATCCCGTCCGGCCTTCCGAAAAACTCCGGATGTTCGGTTACCGAAACTTGTATAATAAAAATCGACAAGTAGGATGAGGAATACGTGCGGGAATGTTCAAAAAATATATAAAGGAAATAAAAGAGCACGCCTGCCGCATAGTGCATGAAACAAAGATGCCGGCTAGGCTCGTTGCCGCAGGTTTAGATCTAATTGTTTTCTAAAATCGCATTTGAAGCCTGTGAAGAAAAGCCGTAGAGATGAACGCAGCCAGTAACTTTTGGCTTCAATGCGCTCCACTTGTGCTCAATAGGATTGCATCCGGTGAATACGGCGCAAAAAGATCAAGCGGTGCGAATATTTTTTTGCAATTTTATACAAGTAGCTCTTTTGGGTGAAAAGCAGCATTATCCATGATGATGATGCGCTTTTTGGGCAGGTTTTTCAACAAGGTCTTTTCAAACCTGCGATCAAACAAAACGCCATTCATCGCCCCTACATACTGAAAAGAATCGATCGATCGATTTTCCCGCACATAACGCCGCAACAAGCCCAATTCGGCTATGCCGCTTGCCACGGATGCGAATATTCGCTCATTTTCCCCGTTTACTGCGCGCACATGGCGATACATTTGCATCTGAATGCAGGTGTCATCGATAATATACGAGCTTTTCTTTGGGAATGTCTTTAATTTTTCTTCCAAATATGCCTCTACTTGGTTTTTTTTTCGGTGTGTGTGGGGGGGGGGGGGGGGGCTTTTTGCGTGATATAAACCATTTTCAGCCGCCTCAGCGCGGAATATGGATGAAAGCCAAAGAATTATGCGATTTATTTAATGTAGGCATCGGGATGTGCTTCCACATATTTGATGATTAATCCTGTTCAATGCGATTTAGAACTCCTAGACCTGTTTGATACTGTCGAACAGGGCGTGTTTTTCGGGATTGATTTTCTTGTTAACCGGACGGCGATTTTTCATTTTCACGTCGTCGGTTACCCAGTATCATTGTCTCCAGCCAATGAGTGTACCGATACAGCCGCAACCTGTGCTAACGAGAGGCTTCTTCTGTATATTTGATTGCTCGCAATCTTAAATCTCTGTCATACGCCATGTACAGATTTTATGGGATTTTTAGTTATATTTCAAGGCAAATAGCTATATATGCCAATATCGATTGGTAGTAAACACCTTTATTGCGCTTTTACAAGGCAATTAGCTATATTTATCCATGTCTTAACTTCAATAAATAACTTTGGATTAAGTTTAGAGAAATCCGTACCTTTCGGGTAAAAGTGTCTGAGCATCCTGTTGTGGTTCTCGTTTGTCCCGCGTTCACTTGCACAATAAGGATGGCAAAATACAACACCGTTCTCTTTGTGCCGTCTGATGATTTTTCTATTCCCTTACAGTCCATGAATTCCGGGCCGCAGTCCGCCGTGATGGACTTGAACAGTTTTCTGAAAGTATTTCTGCCTAAAGACGATTCAAGTTTATTTATCCTTCAACGACCGAACGGGCCTTTAGCGTTCGGCATTTTCCTGATTATCCCGGCCCTCGTCTTCCGTTCTGTCTGCGTTAGCGCACATTCGAATGTCGAGGAGGCGCAGCTTTTCACCGAGTCGATTTCCCTGCGTTCGGCTTCGGAACGATTGTTTATACAGTCAGGCCTGTTCGAGATGCTTCCCATTGCACATCCGATGCGTGAAAATTTTGGCTTTCGCTTATTTCCGTTATATTTCTTGCCCTTGTTCGGAAGATTTGTGATTGAGATTCCGTGAATTACGTTGTCGGTAATGTAATTGTATACGTCTTTTCGCAGATTCGTGTTTTGTTGGGTCATAAAGTATTCTTGAATGTCTGAATACTGCATAAGGCTGTTTTTTGTCGGCTATCAAGTCTCGTATTTTTTCAGCTAGTACCATGTCCTTGCCCAGTTTTTAACGGAGCTCCTCTTGCCGTTATTTCATATTCTGCTTTCCCTTGAGTATAGTCGGCATTGACTTTAGCAGCGCGGCTGTCATTGTTCTGCTGTATAATGGAGACGGCGCGCTCACCGGCAGCGTACGCGTTATACCGACGCTTTCTATAAAAAAGTTCAGCGAACATGTACAGGCGCGCGCCGGTTTTGCTTGTTTCATCAAAAAGGAAACGACTGACGTTTCTCCGCTGCATAAAACCGTCTACACTCCGGTTATCGGCTGCGGTTTTGCGCACATCGCTGCCGGAAGAGCGCAATGCAGCGGCTCCATCGATTATTATCCCGGCCACTTCGCCTATCCAGATTTACTTGCAGCCGTGGGCGGGGCGTTCAACTGCCGCATTCCGCTTACGACGCTTGATAAAATCAGCTTGCACTTCAATATCGGCTTGAAAGACATCCTGTTTATCAAAGACAACGGAATAGAAAACCGCACAGGCCTCACGCTCTCTGTTGGCGTTGGCAACCGGAAGAGGTAATGCGCCGCCGGAGCTGAAGTTTTTTGAAAATGGTATGGCAATCAAAGTATAGCTAATTGCCTTCTAAACCAGAATTCAGAACCTGTGAAACGGAATCATATAGATGAACACAGCTAGCAACCTTTCGCTTCAAAGCGCCCCACGTGTGCTCAATAGGATTGTATTCCGGTGAATACGGCGGCAGAAAAATCAAAGTCTGCGGGTATTTCCCTGCAAGGTTCTGTAAAAACTCTTTTTATGAAACGCCGCATTGTCCATAATGACGACATGCCCTTTCGGTAAACAGTTCAACAATTTGTCTTCAAACCACTTTTCGAACACAGAAGCTTTCATTGTTCCGCTGTAGGTGTGTGGAGCAAGCAAAGCACCTTCACATTGTGCCGCAACCAGCCCAATTCGAGCATGACGCTTGCCGCTGATACGAATATTGCCCCGTTTTCCTCGTTTACTGCGTGCATATTGGCGGTGCATTTGGGGGCTGGATTCCGGTTTCATCGATATATACGAGCTTTTCTTTGGGAATGTCTTTGAT
>CAUTOX010000078.1:0-11180 GCA_963539665.1 uncultured Treponema sp. | reverse complement strand
CATGGACAACGCGGCGTTTCACAAAAAAGAAGTCTTGTATCAAATCGCAAAAAAAATACTCTCAGGAACTGATTTTCCTGCCGCCGTATTCACCGGACTACAATCCCATTGAGTACACGTGGAGTGCTTTGAAGCGAAAGGTTGCTGACTGCGTTCATCTATATGGCTCTGTTTCACGGGCCCTGAATGCTATTTTAGAAGGCAATTAGCTATATATTTTGCCCATCCTTATTGCGCCAACGAACGCGGGACAAACGAAAACCTCAACAGGATGTTCAGACGCTTTTACCCGAAAGGTACGGATTTCGCTAAACTGAACCCAAAGTTATTTATTGAGGTTCAAATATGGATGAATAACTATCCAAGGAAAATCTTGACAGGCTCAAATCCGGAAACGGAAAAATGTATGGGCAAGGAATCTACGATTCCAATATAAAATAAACCGCCGGAGCAAAGAAAACGGCGGCATTACTATTTACAGGGGCGCAAGTCGCATAAAAAGACCTTATAACTGTCCAATATCATAGATTCTAGAGCAGCGTAAACCTTGCATTTTTCCAAAGAAACCTCTGTTTTCAAGCTAAACAAAGCTTTGTTTTAAGTCTCATTGTTTTTAAAAGACCTGAAATATATGAAAAATATTCCGCTTGGCAGTTTTTACTAGATATATAAAAAACTCTAAACAGCTTCTACCTTCCTCCATTCCTGTCAATTTCCCGCAATTTTTAGTATAATGATGCCATGAGTGAACGCTGTCCAAAATGTTTTCGGCCGCAAAGTTGCTGTCTTTGCCGGTATACGAAGGAAATTGATGCGGGGATCAAGTTTGTCTTTCTCATGCACCCCAAGGAATTGCGGAAGCAGCGAACGGGTACCGGACGGCTTGCCCAAATATCGCTAAAAGATGCGGAAATGCTTGTCGGCGTAGATTTTACAAAACACGCGCGCCTCCTTACCTTGCTCAGCGACCCGCAGTATTTTCCGGTTTTGCTCTACCCTTCTCAGGGGGCGTGGAATGCGCGCACGCAAGGGCTTTCGGAAAAAATCGGGGGCCGTACGCTGCTTGCCATTCTCATCGATGCCACGTGGTTTTGTTCGCGCAAAGTCATCCAGCGCAGTCCGAATCTGCTTGAGCTGCCGCGCCTGTCGTTTTGCGGGGAGTACCGCTCCATTTTTACGTTCAAGCGGGAGCCGAAGCCGGAATGCGTTTCCACCATCGAAACCTGTTACTACCTCATCAAAGAGCTGCAAGAAGCAGGAATTGCCGCGCCCGCAGCCGATCCGGAGCCGCTGATGACCGTCTTTAAATGCATGATCCGAAACCAGCTTCAAGCTGAAAACGAACGCATCGCCGGTCTCCGCCCAAACACTCACTCAAACGATTGGAAATACACCAAAATAAAGCCGCTGCCTGACTTTTCAAAAATGCAGGGGGCGGAGTAATCTTACTCAAGGCTGCGTTAATTGTGCGCTCCGGAAGAGTTTAAAACAGCGCCAAACGTCCTTCCCCAAAAGCGATTGTCTTAAATGCGCAGCCGGTTTCTCCGCTCAAGCTTACCTGCGCAATTTGCCGATACTCATACATAGCATTGTTTCCAAAACATACGGACGGCTTAGAATGCGCGTTGTTTGATGGAAGCAGCCAATTTTTGTATAATGCGAACATACTCGGCCTGCTCGATGTTCCCGAATAGGTTGACGAGTTCAAAATAGCGCTGAGCGCATGATTTTGAACATCGCATTTTAAGATAACCTGTCTCGAAGCGGACTTTCCGAACAGGTTTTCCACAGAAAGTCTTTCGAATGTTTACGGCAGCTTCCCATGCGGCGCATTGAGGGACTTTCGGCTTGCAGAGGATTTACGTGTATTCAAGGACTATCGACAAAGCGCCAAAACATATTGTTCATAACGGCAAGATTCATTTCGGCGCATTTGCCTCCCCGCCCGCCCGCATCGACATCCGCGGCGTAAAAGCGCCGTTTGCCGGCATCCCGCTGCCGCCGTTTATTTCCAACACCAGAATCAAAAGTCGGCTTTCCTATGTTTTTTCGGTCGGAACATATACGGGAATGGTTGATTTTTTCGACGATAAGGCGTTCGGGCTTGCAGAAGTTATTTTTTGGGATACGGAAACGAAGCGGCGGCTCGCATACCATAAATTCATGGGGCCGCGAAGGCGTTTTGTTCCCATCAACACGGAAGAAGCTGCCTGCACCAGTTTTGGGAAAACGCGCTACATCCGAATTGCATGGAGCCGCAAGCGCAAGCGGCTTTCACTCACCTTTACCGTCAAAGGCTATCCGTCGCGCCCCGCGGCAAAAGCGGTGTTCGTTTCGGCATTCGACGGCGGAAACGGGATGCTCTTCGTCAATCCTGCGCCGACTATGCAGCGTTGTTCGGCAACGTGGGCGCTCCCGCTTACTATTTCCGGCGGAATTGCAGAAGCGAAGCACCGCCATCATATAAAATCGCTTCCGCTTGCCGAAGGACTTGGCATCATGCTGATGAATCGCACCTATCTTAAGCCGCATTCGTCAAGCGAAATGATGTTCGGTCTGACGCGCGTTGACGGCACGGATATCCGTTTTCATTTTTCCAATTCTGATTATGATCCGGTTGATTCGGATGCGTACAATGATAATTTTCTTTCGGCGGGCGCGGAAATGACCGCCATGCCGCCGGTAACGATCACGCACCCATTCGGCATCGAAAAAAAATGGGTTGTCCAAGATACCGAGTGCATGGTCGATTTAACTTTTATACCGCTATCGGTAAACCGGCGGATTCTGAATATTATATTGATGAAAAAAACGTACACGACCATATACGGAACATTTGACGGCGCACTTGTTGCAAAAGACGGGAGAAAGTTTACGCTCAAAAATTGTCCGGGAATCGTAAGAAAAAATCTGCTGCGGCTCTGATTTATCGGGGCATTCTATCTATTTATCTGCTGCATAAGTAAATAGATAGTTTCAAAATCGGCGCGGCTCTTTCCGCCGTTACGGAACGGATGGAGCTGCAAGAAAAGAGGAAAAAGAAATGAATGAAAACCAAAAACCAAAGACTGCCGACTGGGCGCCGGGAACGCTTGACGCGACGCGGCGGGCAATCGGCGACATAGATCCGGAAGAAGCAAAGCTGATGGCTCAAAAGCTCGGCGGAGAAGTGATGTATGAACGCTCCGAAACTGAAACGATAAGAATCCCGTCGCGCAATCGCTCTGCAGGACGCATCATCCGGCAGGATGCTTCTATGGGGGCGGAAAACGCCCGTGCTTCGGAACGGACGCAAGAACCGGCGCGTCTCCGGCGCGGGCAAGCGGATTTACCGATCATCTCGCAAAAAGCCGCGCTGAAAATCGACAAGCTGATGATGTCCGACGAATACAAAATCAAACCGAACTACGGGCTGTTCAACTTCATCAAACGCTTTCAGCGGGACGGACATGAGCAAATCATTTCGGAATTCTTTTCGTACACGATAAAACAGCACGTAGACGGCATTGAAGCGTTCATCACCGTTATAAAAACGCTCATTCAAAGCGCTCCGGCAGCGTATAAGGTAAAAATTGCTGAAAGTACCGAAGCGAAATTCCGCTTTCTCCGCATGGTTTCCGCTTGGCAGGTTCAGCCGCTGCGGCTCCTCTTGCTCGATATACAAAATTTCTCGCAGCCCTACTATGTCTCCGACCTGATTCCCATTACGCGCGCAATCTACCGCCTGCTTGTTCAGGTGTATTATTATGGAGAAAATCAAATTCCGAAGCTGCTCAAGGAAATTTACACCGACGAAGCAAAATATCCGGAAGCCTCAAGCGAACGCCTTGCCAGTCTTGCAAAAGAGGCGATTGCCGACTGGCTTTACCTGCAAAGCGAAGTGATGAAAAAGCATTACCCGCTGCTGATGCGTATGTGTAAGGGAAATAATGACGCCTATCCTGAATATTTTAAAAGCAACGTCGCAGAAATTTTACGCTTTGTCGGTATGCATAAATACGATTTGCTGCTGCCGGAAAAGGCAAAATCGGGGGAGCCGAAAGAAGATGCAGCCAAACCGGAACAGCCGAAAGAGCCGGAAGTCGGCGCGCGGGATAAAATCGTTGATGCGGGCATCGTCCTGCTCGACCAGCTTTTTCCCGAAGCAGGATTTAAATCGCTTGAAACGCATCCTGACTTGTACCCATACTTTCAGCCGCTGTATAAATTTGGCGACGGCTTTAACGTCCTAAACCCGGAAAACCCGCTGCACGTTACCGTCGTCTTGCTGCGGATTCTTGAAGATTTTTTGACCGGCTGCCGGAACATTAAGTTTTCCGTAACCAGCCTTGACGGGCGGAAAACCGCGTCCGATTCAATATTAACCGTTATAGACGAATGGACTGCGTACCGCGAAACGGTATTCGAATCGCTCTACTGCGAGCCGCTCAACAATTTGGTCAATCAACTGTATTCGCAAACGGATTTTGAAAGTACGCTGTTCGGAAAAAAGCTGATGACTTCGCTTTTGTGGCAGACTCGTTACCACTTTCTCCCAAACTTTACGTTCACCCAGTTGCTGCTTGAACGCTCCCCCGACGAAAGCAAGATGCTGCCGCTCTTTTGGCGCACCGATTTTGTACGCAAATTCCTGATGGAAGCGGTTGCGCAATGCGACAAAGCGGCGAAGTCGAAAGGCACAGTCGAATTCATTTCAAATCCGTGGGAGCATTATAAATTCGACTTGCCGAATGAAGTGTCAAAGCGGATTGACGTATTTTTGGGCGCGCAAAATCCCTCCGACACCACGCAGGCGCACAATGCGAACTTGCTCAAATACACGCTTTGCATTATGGCCGTGCTCGATTGGTGGATTAACAATCCGGAAAGTCCTGCGTACGCAACGTCGCCGATGAGCATCTACCGGGTAAATGCGGATGATGGAAAACCGTTGTTTTCTGTGCCGGTACGCAACGACCAAAACAAACTGTTTGCCGATGCCGTCCGCTCCGCATTCCAAAAAAAGACAGAAGGCTAAGCGGCAGGCGGAAAAAGCGGCGGAATGATAAAACCAAACGTCCCCGCCGTTTTAAGCGCATTCCGGCGGAACATCCGGATGCGTTCTGCCGTGCGCTCAAAGAGGTATTCGAGAGAGCCGTAATGCGGAAACTGCGTACTCTTGATTTTTTTTGTTTTTTCAAATAAACCTGTTCCGCAACTAAGTTACCGAACAGGTCAAATATAGGGCACCTCGAAAAACTCGCTTTTTGCGATTTTTTCGAGATTGCGGCGAGTTGTAACTCGCTGGATTATCGCTAGTTACAACATTGCATTTTCAAAGTTACCTCTAAAAACTGAAGTTTTTAGAGGTTCCCTATAGTTTTTTCAAATGTTCTAAAATTGCAGAAGGAATTGACGATTAAAATGATACATTTTCAGAGTCTTCGCACGCAACAAAATAAACTAATTCTTTCCTATATATATATATATATATAGCGTTTTACTCGTATCTTTCCACTTTGCGCTCCAAGCCGTGTTCTCCGTTGCGCTGTATGCACAATGGGGGCCATGGCTTTTTTAGTTTGTAACCGGCACGTCCGGTTACAAGCGCGGCGCACGATGCCCGCAACTTGGAGCCGGCTGTGTCTAAATAAATTCACGCATAAAGGAGTTTTTTATGCAAAAAAGGTTATTGGGATGCGCGGCAGCGATGATTGCCGCGCTCGTTATCGGCTGTCAAATGAATGACGGCGGCGGGGAGCAAACTCCGCAAAGTAAGATTCTTGTTTCCGGGGTGCAAGTCGGATCGAAAGACATCGCGATTGAACAGTTTACGGAAATCGGCGTTCCGTATACGGCAATGGAAAAGTACGATGTCGTTTTGTCAGCCGATTTTGAAGATGAAAAGTTGAAGCGTGCCGGAAAGCCGATCAAGGCAAGCATTGTGGAACCGGCAAAGGATGCGCCGCTTACGCTGCAGAAAGACGCTTACTTCAATAAGTTTCACCTAAAGTCCGCTCAAAAGGTGGAAAAGCCGGTTACCGTGAAGATTCAGTTTACTTCGGCAGGCGGCGAAGCCGCCGGAGAACTGAAGTTCAAGCTGCTGCCTGAACCGGAAATTGCCGCAGTAACGCACAAACAGCTTGAGTATACGCTCGGTCAAGAATATTCAGGCTTTAAGCTCAAGCCGGAATTTACCTGCGAGCCGAAAGAAATTGCCGGTTTCTCCGGGTCGCTCTTCCTCCGCGACGAAAGCCGCGTATGCACGTTCACAAGCTCAAACGAAGAAATTGCGACGGTTGCAGAGGACGGCACCGTTACCACGCTGAAAAAAGAAGGTTCGTGCGACATCACAATCACCGCGCTGAACGGAAAAACGTGCGTCGTCAAAATAACGGTCAAGGCCATTGCTGTGCCGAAGACGCTCACCGTTTCCCCAAACGCCATAAACCTCCGCGCCGGAGAGACGAAGGAAATTACGGTTATCGCCGATCCTGTGAACGCAGACCGCACACTTACCGACTGGCAGGTGGAAAATCCTGACGCAGGAAAGATTGAAGCCGTCGATGCGGCAAATGGCATCTACAAAATTACTGCGCTTGCCGACGGAGGTGCAGTCTTTACGGCAGCGTCGCGATACAATGAAAGCATCAAGGTAACGGTGAACCTGACGGTTAGTAAGGAGCTTGTAGAATCGGTTTCCATTACTCCTGCAAAAATCACGCTTGCAAAGGATGCGTCAGAGCAGCTTACGGCAACGGTAAGCCCTGCCGGAGCGCCGCAACAGGTTTGGTGGAAAAGTTCCAACGAAAAAATCGTAACCGTTGATAACACAGGAAAGATTACCGCGATCGAATCCGGCGATGCGGTGATTTCTGCAATTTCTCTGGCCGAAGGAACAAAAGAAAGCAAATGTCTGGTTACGGTGGGCGCCGCAGCCGGAACGGTTACGATCGATAAACAAATCGTTGAACTTACCTTCGGCGAAAAAATCAAGCTGACCGCATCGATTACGCCGTCCGATGCAAAACAGGATGTTAAATGGTCGGCGGACAACTATGATCTTGTCGATATTAAATCCGACGGAACCGTTACGGCGAAAAACAAGAGCGGAGTAGCGCACATTACGGCAACGTCAAAGGCCGACAAAACAAAAAAGGCCGAGTGCATTGTGTGCATCGCGCAACAGAAGGTAACTGCGCTCAAGCTCACGCCGCCGACGATTCAAATGGATACGGACAGCGTTCAAGACTTTACGCTCACCGTAGAACCGGAAGGAGCGACGAGCTTTGTCGTCTATAAGATTGACGAAGATACCACGAATATCAAGCTGAAAAAATTTGAAAAGAGTCCTTCTTCCAACACGTATGCGTGTACCGTTGAATCGGGTAAAATCGAAGAAACCAAAAACATTACGTTTATCTCAACGGCAAATCCGGAAATAAAGACGGTGCTCGCAGTTACCACCTCCGTGCCGAAGGTGCAAAGCGTCCGCATTGCAGAACGGGACAAGCGGTTGACTACGGAGCAGCTGGAAGAAAAGTTGACGGTAGAAGTGCTGCCGGCCAATGCCGAACAAAAAGTCAAATGGTCAAGCGATCAGCCGGAAATTGTTGCAGTCGATGAAGAAAGCGGCAGCCTTACGCCAAAGAAAAACGGCAAGGCGAACATCACCGCCGTTTCCGTTGCCGATGCAACGAAAAAAGACACGGTAACGGTTACGGTAGAAGAATCCCTTTCGGCTATCAGCAGTTTAACGTCGGACAAAGAGCAGGTTTTCTTCGGCCAGAATGCGGCGTTGACGGCGGAATTGCAGCCGTCGGATGCGTGGGGCGATCTGGAATGGACGAGCAGCAACGACGATGTTCGCGTAACCGTAGACCCGAAAAACGAAAAGAAAGCGACGGTGAGCGTCCAAAAGAGTGCGAAAGACGGAAGCGCAACGATTACCGTTACGTCCAAGCTCAACCGGAAAATTAAAAAGAGCGTTACGATTCCGGTAAAAACCATCATCCCTGAACGCTTTACGATTACGTGTTCCGACGCGGACGATAAGATGTACAAGAGCGAAACGCTCTCCTTTACGGTAACTGCAGAAAGCCGGTATAACACAGCTGTGCCGCCTCCGGATGCATCGGTCGTCTGGTCGTTGAAAGAATCCGGCGAATCAAACTATACGCTTACCGCAGCCGGAAAACTTACCTGCATAAAACCATATAACGTATCTAATGGAGACAGAATAACGGTCGTCGCCACCTCAGCATTGGACGCGAAGGTGAAAGTAGAAAAGAAAATTACGGTTTACGACAACATCGCAGAGGTCAGTAGCGTCACTTGCGATCAAACCGAATGTACGCTCGGCACAATTCCCTTCAGTACTCTGAAAGTAGATGTACGAGTTACCTACACAGATAGGAACCATGTGTATGGAAAAGTCGCCATAACCGAAGAAAAGAACGTTACCGGAACACCACTGTCGGCTAATCTCTTAAAAGCAGTGCACGACTGCGACGGATCCATTTCTTCCAGAATCAAAATAGTGCCGTTTAGGCACACATCCGCAAAAGCGCAAACGTTCTACGTTTATCCGATCGATCCGAAAACCGATAGAGCGGTAACAACCGATCCGTCAAAGAACTTCAAACTGATCATTTGGGAAAAGGCGACCGGCATAAAAATCCTCGACAATGATGGAGATGAATGCACTAAAGATTCCGATGACGACTATGTTGTTCGCATTAACCGGAACAGTTCATCGGAAGGCTGGTCGGTTAAAATTGCGCCGGATTATGCCAAACCGCAGGAGTTTACCTACAAGGTGTCGGGCAGTAAAAATATAGACGGCAACACCTATGCCTATCTGGATGATTATCAATATGGAAACGGTAAAAATACCTTTACCATCCGTACGCGCGATATCGGATTTATTTATGGAGACCAAAAAAATAAGATTACGTTTACCTCCAAAACAGACGAAAGTATTACAACAACGCTGTATGTTACAGTCGTAAAATAGAGCGCTCCAAAACAAAAGGGGCAAAACAGTTTTAATCCCCCGACGCAGAGCATCGGGGGATTAAAAACTCCGCAGGTCTAAACAAAACAGGCGGCAGAAAACGGATTTCGTTTATGCCGCCGCTATTTGACAGCGGAAATGCGGAGTAAGGAGCAAGGGGCAGCGGGCATCATCCGCTCCCTTTTTATGTGCGGCCAGATACCGCAAAACGATGCTCGGATATAGGCTATCTTCATGTATTATGACGATTTTTGTTGCTATTTTATCGCATTTCAAGCATACTGACGGCGAATACATCTATTAGGATTCGCGGCAAAATGAATAAAAACGTCAGCAGCAAGGAACAAAAGCTTCAACACATTATCGAACTTGAACAAAAACTAAACGACATTCAAGACATGGACATTTTACTTGAACGCATTTTGACAGAGGCGCGGAAAATCGTAAACGCCGATGCCGGTTCAATCTATGTCGTTTCTGGGAAAAAACTTCAAATTAAATACGCGCAAAACGATACCCAGCTGCACGATCTGCCGCCCGGCGATAAATTGCCCTATGCGGTTTTTTCTTTTCCGATTGACGGCAAATCAGTTGCAGGATATGTCGCTTTCACCGGCCGAAAGCTCAACATCGCCGACGTTTACAACATTCCTTCGACATTTTCTTTCAGATTCAATAAACAAACCGATATTTTGACCGGCTACAGAACAAAATCAATCTACACAATGCCGCTCAAAATGGCGAACGGCACCCTGCTCGGCATTCTGCAAATCATCAATGCGCAGGATGCAAACGGAAACATCATTCCTTTTGACGCGGATGCGGAGCTGTATCTGGATCATTTTGCAACTCATGCTGCGCAAGTGCTGCAGCAGGCGTTCAGCGCGAGCGTTATGAACCGCCGCATTCTGCGCTTGGCGGAGTTCCGCGATCCGAAAGAAACCTATCCGCACGTCGAGCGCGTTGCAAAGTTTTCGGTTGAAATTTATGACCGTTGGGCATTCGACCATAACATTCCCGAAGATGAGCGCCACCGCTTCCGCGATAACTTGAGCATCGCAGCAAAGTTCCATGACATCGGGAAAATCGGCATATCCGATACGATTTTGAAAAAGACCTCCCGCTTTACCGATGAAGAACGCGCGATTATGCAGGGGCACACCTGTCTTGGCGGAATGCTGTACGCATCTCCTGAAAACCCGCTTGCAGAAATGGAGCGCGATGTCGCCCTACACCACCATGAGTGGTTTAACGGCTCCGAGCGCGGCTACCCCGGAAACTTTGATGTAACGTTCGCCTGCACAAAGGTCGATTCCCGCCCGCTTTCCGATGAAGACCGTACGAATCCCGAAGTTTGTACGCCGTATGAATTGAGCGGCCCTGTAACGGTACGTTCCCCGCTGAAAGGAGATGAGATTCCGCTTGCAGCGCGGATTGTCGCCGTCGCGGACGTATTCGATGCGCTCACCCACAGCCGGTGCTATAAAGATGCGTGGTCGGTAGACGATGCATTCTGTGAAATCCAGCAATTAGCCGGCATGCAGTTTGATCCCGATATTGTTCTCTCCTTTCTAAAGATTCGCGAGCGGATCTGCTCAATTCTTTCCGCCATCCCAGACAGCCCAAGCGCACGGGCGGACTGCAAGTAATTTGCCGCCTGCTGTTAATTTTCCGTGCAGTCCGCAACAGTTTGCCTGCGGCAAACTTACGAAATGTCGACCAGTTATGTCTTTCACATCTAGTTTTCCCGTCTGCCGCGCCAGCCAACATTTCGCGCTCCTCCCTGCCTTCCCCCCACCGCCTCTCTACGCCCCTCCCGCAGTGTTTGTTGTCAAACAAAAACTGTGCGCGGACGGGCGGACTGCAAATAATTTGCCGCCTGCTGTTAACTTTCCGTGCGGTCCGCAACAGTTTGCCTGCGGCAAACTTACGGGGGGCCGACCGAGTTCCATCCATACGATAAAATATTCCCGTCCGCCCTGCTCAAATGGAGCGTCTCCCCCCGCTCAAATGGAGCGTCTCCCCCCGCTCAAATAGAGCGTCTCCGCCAGCCGCCCCTCCCGCAGTTTTTGTTGCTAAACAAAAACTGCGCGCGGGCGGACTGCAAGTAATTTGCCGCCTGCTGTTAATTTTCCGTGCGGTCCGCAACAGTTTGCCTGCGGCAAACTTACGAAATACCGACCGA
>CAUTOX010000077.1:0-11424 GCA_963539665.1 uncultured Treponema sp. | reverse complement strand
GGCAAAAAGGCTGCGCGCCTCTCCTGCGCTTGCGGATTTTTTTACCGCGCCGCTTTCCGGATCGTAGATGAGGAAGGAGCCGTCGGAAGCTAAGGCCGGCAGCACAAAGCGGACGTGTTCGCCGAGTACCATGCCGCGTTCATTGACCGGCGGATTTTTTCCCCAGCGTTCGGGATGCCCGACTAGCCAGACAATCGCGCCGCGGAATGCGCGGTTTCCGACAATAAGGCGGCGGAGTTCTGCGTCCTCAAGCGTTTCTTCCGTAAAGGAAACCGAGCTGTCAGGCGCAAACGTTTGGCTCAATGCCTTCAATTCGTTCAAAACAACGCCGGCATGCGCCCCGTAATTGTTCCACAAAATGGAGCCGTCTTTGCCGCGCCGCCCGCCGTTTATATCCGCACAGACAAAATAGCGTTCAGGATCGGAACCGCCCCGCGGAATCTGCTTTAAAATATCGTCTTCAGAAACGCCGGTAATGCCGCTGAGCGCAGCAACCGTACGAATCAGCGCAATTTCGCAGCTTAGCAGGTATTTTTGCTTGTAATCTTTGCCGTTTGCCGAAAGCCACACAAACATATCTTCCTGCGGAATCGGCCGTCCCTTATATCCAACGCAGCGCGCAAGCTCCTTTTCCGCCTTAAAATCCTTGACGATATGCACTTCTGACCCATTTGCAACAGATTCGTAAAACCATTTGGCATCATCGACCGTAAGCCGGATGCACCCATGCGACGCCGGAACGCCGAGCCGCGCAGCCTCATGCGGGATAATGTTCCGCTTTGCGTCCATCGGCACCGAATGAAACAGATAAACCCCGCCGATAAACCCGACCCAGTACTTTGCGCCTTCCTGAAACGTTTGAGAAAAAAACCATTCGCCGCGTTTCGAGCCGCTGCGGTTGATAATGTAATCGCCAAGCGGCGTATCATTGTCGCCGTCAAGCACGCCGGTTGAACAGACCATCGTGCGGACAAGCGTTCCCTGCTCGTATATATATGTCCTCTGATCATTGACCGAAACAATCACGCTGGTTTGCGCGGCAAAAAGCGCTCCGGCGCAGCACGCGGCAAAAACGGCAAAAAAATATTTTTTCATACATTCCTCATGCGTTCGGGGCGCAATCGCATCCCCATATCTCCTTAAACTCATCGGGCTTTCACCCGCCCCACTTTAAATGAAATCGGCCGCCTGCCATTCTGGGGATTTTTTTATTTTTGGGCTAAACCTCAAATGCGTAATGGCTTTGCGCGTACCCGATCCAATCCTGCGCAGGCATCGCCGTCCGTTTTTTTGTTCAGCCTGCCGCATCCGCGTCTTCCCGAACGCGCCGCCGACATTTTATTTTTCCTCAAGCATTGCCGAATCCCCGTCTGATTGAGTAGCTTTAGAATAGCGTTAATCAAACGCAAGGAGTCTCTATGAAAATCCGTAATTCAATTTTAGGGGTTGCATCTATGTTTCTGTTCTCGTCAGCTTTTTCTGCGGAAAAAGCGAAAAAAGTTACGCCGGAGCAAGCCAAGTCGATGTTGAAGGAAAAACCTTCTATTATGTTGGTTGACGTGCGCACCAACGGAGAGTATGCCGCCGCCCACATTCCCGGCGCCATTCTCCTTCCGAATGAGTCAATCGGCAAGCAGCCGCCGAAGGCCCTGCCCGATATGAACGCGGAGATAGTGGTGTACTGCCGCTCCGGTATGCGAAGCGCCGATGCCGCCCGTAAGCTCATCAAGCTGGGATACAAAAATATTTTTGATCTCGGCGGCATCATGAGCTGGCCGTATGAAACGGTCAGCGGCATGGAATAAACGCCCGGCGCGGCGCGTTCGCAGCAACGTTAGCCGCGCAGTCTGCGCTTCCTGAATGAGGAGAGAGCCGCTTTTACAAGAACCGCTGCATCTTCCGCCGCCACGCCGTTTAGCGTAAATCTCATAAATACAACAAATTGCGCGGCGCATCCCTCCTAAACGCATCCAATCAACCTGTTCTATAAAGAAGTTTTCGAATACGTCAAATACCCCGCCATTCTGTTGACTGTACAATTTCGTTCTGTTATGATTCGACACTATCCCCCTTGAAGTTCGGTATGAGCTTCCACTGTCCACAAGGAGAAAACATGAGAAAGTATGAATTGATGGCGATTTTCCCGCTTGATGAGGAAAAGGCCAAAGCGGGTGCCGATGAGGTACGCGGCATTCTAAAGAATTTTGGCGCGGAAATCGAAAGCGAAGACGTGTTCGGCGACCGCGATCTCACCTACGAAGTCAAAAAGCAAAAACGCGGACGCTTTATCTTGTTCACGATGAAGCTCAGTCCGGGCAAAATCACAGAAATCGACAGCGCCTTTAGACTTCAGAAAGACTTGCTGAAGTATCTTTTTGTCAAACTTGATGAAAAATAACCGGTAAACGAGGCAATAAATGGCGACGGATTTAAATCACGTAGTACTTGTTGGACGGCTTACCGCCGGTGTGGATGAAAACCGGAGAAACGGTCAACCTCGCTTTGCGTATATCGGCAACGGACAGGCTAAAGCTGATTTGAGTATTGCCGTCAATAGAAGCCGCAAGAACGGCGATCAATGGATTGAAGAAGCAAACTTCTTCGATGTTACGGTATGGGGCAAGACGGCTGAAAATCTCAAGCCGTATCTTACGAAAGGCAAGCAAATTGCAATTGACGGGTACCTGAAGCAGGATAGGTGGGAAAAAGACGGACAGTCTTTCAGCAAGGTAACCATCGTTGCGAACAACGTGCAGCTGCTCGGCGGGCGTTCCGACGGAGGCCAGAGCATGGACGGCGCATCCGGCGCATTCAAACCGCGCGCGGAAAATGCTTCCAGTATGCAGATGCAGCAAGGATACGGCAATGACGATTTTGCGGCTTCCGACACGTTCTCGGAAGATATCCCCTTTTAATTTTATTGGAGTACATTATGTCAGATGAGATGAAAGATAACGAAGTTGTTGAAAATAAAGCGTCGGCGCAAAACGAAACAAGCACGGAAACAGACGGGCGCGATGAAGAAAACCGCGAAACCGGACGCGCAAAAGGCAAAACATTTTTCCGCAAGAAGGTCTGCCGGTTTTGCACGAATAAAACCAAAATCGACTACAAGGACGCAGACGCGCTCCGGCGGTACACAACCGAACGCGGAAAGATTCTGCCGCGCCGTATAACCGGCACGTGCGCAAAGCACCAGCGGCAGCTTGCCGCTGCAATCAAACGGGCGCGCGCAATCTGCCTGTTGCCGTTTGTCGCAGAATAACGTAATAGATGTCTTGCCGGATTCCGATTCGGCAGATTGGACTTGTTCGACAACTTCGTTATCGAACAAGTTTCTTAGAGAATGCGGACGCGATTCTACTCCTGATGACGCGGCGCATTCCATATTTTCCAAGAGGAGCTTGTAAATGAAAGTAATTCTGAATGTTGATGTGAAATACCTCGGCGAAGAGGGCGATGTCAAGAATGTTGCTAACGGCTATGCGCGTAACTTCCTGCTGCCGAGAAATCTTGCCGTTCCGTACAACAATGCGACTGCGGCGGCTTTTGAAGCACGAAAGGCTGAAATTGAAGCGCGGAAGGAAGTGAAGCGGCAGAACTCGCGCTCGCTAAAAGAACGGCTTGAAGGCAATGCGTTCGAAATTGTAATGCCGGCCGGACCGAACGGCAGGCTGTACGGCGCAGTTTCGTCGCACCTTGTTTCCGAATTACTCGCAAAGCATGGCTTTGAGATTGAGCGCAAACGCATCGAAATTCCGGGGCTTGCTATTAAAGCGGTCGGAACGTACCGCGCAACTATCAAGCTGTACGAATCGCAGACTGCCGAAATTACGCTTGAAGTAAAGGCGCAAGACGATGCCGCGGCAAAGACCGGTAAAGCTCCGGAAACAAAAGCGGTGCCGAAAGAAGCGGCGGCTGCGGAAACCGCAGAAGAAAAGAAATAACGGCAGTAGCCGCTCCCTCATTCAAAATGGCGGGTTCTTGCTTGAGTGCAGGCGCCCGCCATTTATCTATTTAAATGGATTGTGGATATTGTGAATAACTTGTTGATAAACAGTGCATTGACGGAGGATAAGTATGGCGTCTGAGTTGAAAGACAAGGTGCCGCCGCACAACAAAGATGCGGAGCAAGCTGTTTTGGGGGCGCTTTTACTGGAATGGGGCGCCATGTCGGATGTCGTTACGGTGCTCAAGCCCGACCGCTTTTATTCGTTCCAAAACCAAATGATTTACAGCGCCATGCTTTCGCTGTTCAAGCAAAACGTGCGCGGCGACACGCTTACCATCATCAATGAGCTGACCAAACTGGGGAAAATCGATCAGGCGGGAGGAGCTGCTTACATTGCGTCGCTGACGGATGTCGTTCCGACGGCCGCCAATGTCAACTACTACGTCAACTTGGTGCTCGATGCGGCGGTGCGGCGCGACCTCATCAAAATGTCGTCGGAACTCCGCGCATCCTCGTTTGATGAAACGCGCAGCAGCCGTACCTTGCTTGAGGAGGCGGAAAAGCGCATTTTCACGCTTTCCGATCACAACGAATCCACTCAAGTCTACGAAATGAAGGACGTAGTTTCGTCCACGATTGAAATAATCGACCGACGATACAAAAATAATTCCGAGCTGACCGGTATTCCGAGCGGCATTGCAAAACTTGACACCATGACGAGCGGCTTTCAAAAATCGGAACTGATTGTCATCGGCGCACGTCCGTCCATCGGTAAAACAGCCTTCGCCCTGTCCATGATGCAGACCATCGCCGTCGAAAAACACATCCCGTGCGGCTTTTTTTCGCTTGAAATGTCGTACCAGTCTATCGGCCAGCGGCTTTTGTCGCAGGTGGCGCGTCTTGCCGGCCACAAGCTCCGTTCCGGCCAGCTCAGTATGGCGGATTTTCAAAAGCTGCAAGACGCGGCGGGTATGTGCTACAACTCGCCGCTGTACATTGTGGACACGCCGAATATGCAGCTCATTGATTTGCGAGCAATGGCGCGGCGCATGAAGGTCAATCAGGATGTCCAAATTATTTTTATCGATTATATCGGCCTCATTACGACGGAAAATCCGGCGGCGCCGGTGTACGAAACCGTTTCCGAAATATCGAAGTCGCTCAAGGCATTGGCGCGCGAACTGGATATTCCGATTGTTGCGCTGTCGCAAGTGGCCCGCGATGCGGAAGGGCAGGAGCCGAACCTCGCCCAGCTGCGCGGCTCCGGTTCCATCGAGCAGGATGCCGATGTCGTGCTTTTTTTGCATCGCGACCGGAAAATTATGGAAGAAAAAGAGCCGGTGCAGGACGCAAAGTGCATCGTCGCCAAGCAGCGCAACGGCGCAACCGGCGATGTCGTAATGAAATTCTTTCCAACCTTTACCAAGTTCGAAAACAGCGCGGATGAACATTAGCCGTAGCCTTGCCCGCTGGACGAACTGCATGAACGCTGCGCGGGGCATCGGCCATTCCCCGATTTGGCTTTCCGCAGTCCTTTCCGCTCACTGCATACAATGCCTTTCACCAGATATGTATGATGAGCGCGCCGGATTTTTTATCGCGCCGGAGCCGGCCGGGAGGGGAAAGCAGCAAAATGGTAAGGCGGTCGCCATTCAGGAATTTTTTGCCGGCGGCGTTTATGACAAGCGTCAGGCCGAGCGCACTGCACGCATAAAAACCAATCCGGTCTTCCGGCAAACGAATGACATCGGAAGTGATGCGCAGCTCCAATTCGGTTGCCTCTGTTTTTTCCTGCGGGAACGCTTCCGGCATCGCCTTCCGCGCCGACAAATAGCTCATCGCCGCCCGTACTTTTGGCAGTCCCGCTTCTTCGGAAAGTTTAAGCAGCCGCGCGGGCGCATCGTTCGTTCGGAACGCAAAATTGCACCACTTTCCAGCTCGGCTTCGACCGCCTCGTCCGCCGTCTGCGCTCATTGGACACGTCATTGTATGCGGGCACGGCGCAGCCACAGCAAATCCATGCGCAATCAGCTTTTTCCGTAAGTGCATAAGAAAGCCGGCATAGGCAGGCGTTCCCGGCTCCGCAATAAAAAAAGCCGCCTGCTCCGCTGCATAAGAGAGCAAGGCCGCCGCATATTGTTCCGCTGTCTGCGCTTCCGAGCGCGCCCCATTTTGCAAAAGCTCATTGAACATATTGACGCAAGAAATGAAGGCTGCCTTTTTCCGAATCGGCGTACCGATGCCGCCGGTTACGCGCACAATATGCCAATGCGGCGGCGCATTCCGGTCGGACGGGGGCGCTTTTGCGGCAATCGAAAGGTAAATGTCCTCCCCCAACGAAAGCGCGCGCTGCGAAATATCCAAGCAATACCATGTGAGCCGCCGATTCCGCAAATCGGGGCGAGCAAGCCACAGCGCATTTACCAGCGTTAACGGGCCGCTGCCAATGTCGAGACATACCGCATCATCCTCCGCCGGAATTGAAATCGCGCAGCCCTCCGCATCGGCAAACAGCCGCGTCAGCCGCACCGCATTCCACCACGCAAAATAACGCGCATACGCGGACAACAACGGCCGACTGCTCATATAGCCGATTCTGCGCGCTGAACGTTCGTCCGTTAGCTCATGCGACAGCGAGCGAATATCGTCCGGCAACTGCAAAAACTGCTTTCCGGTGAGCGGATAAACGCCCTGCACGATTTTATCGAAAGAATCCAAAATATTACGCGAGTCAGCAGGGATTTTTGACGCATCAAACATCGGCCGCAGCGCAACCAGCCGCGCATCCGAACAAAGCGCATGAATAGAATCGTCCATCGGCGGCTCGGCGTGGACACGAGAACGGCCTTTCCGGAGCGTATTCCGATTTGGCGAATGCTCAGGCTTTTCAATACGACTGGCAAATGAATGATGCTTCGGCATATTTCCTCTAAAAACAAACAGATTTGACGGTATCGACGCAGCTTCGCGCCGCATCGCAAATTATGCGGAAGGAAAATAAGCTGTCAAGGGCGGGAGAAGGGCAACCGCATGATGCAAGGGCTTTGCCAGCAGCAAATTGACACGAGAGGGAAGGAGGGGATGTGAACCGTTATCATAAAAGAGCAGACTCCAAAGCCCGAAAAATATAGGAATGGAAACAATGGTCAAGTACAGTAAAAAAATTAAGGAACAAGCGCCGCTATTGTCAGATGAGCGAGGAGTGAAAAAGGCAGCCGAGCAGCTGGGAATCAATTATTACACGATTGCTGACAGGAGGAAGGTGAGAAGCCGAAAAGCAAAGGAAGAGAGAATCGCATCGGACAAAACACCGTTGAACGAGCGGGAGCTTACCATGCAGCGAGAAATACAGGAGCTGAAAAAAGCAAGGTTTAACTGCGGCAACCAAATAATGTTACCGCAGTTAAACGCCACGTATCCTCATCGGAAACGTGCTTATTAATATGCGCGCTTATTAGCGCACGAATTGAATACCTTCCAAAGCTCACACGTTGTTCAGATGTTCAATTTTAAGGAACGAATATTCAAGGACGCTCTTGTTTTTTCGTTGTAGACCGGACGATGTAAATACACAAGGGGTATTCAGCTACATTTGGGAAAATGCCAAAGAGAGCGTGCGCCCTGTTGTAAGTATGTGCAGAACTCTAAAGGTAAGCGAAATGGGTTTTTTACAAGTGGAAATGGAACCGAAACAAAGTAAAACGCAGGCAACTTCTTCTGGTAGAAATACACAATGTTTCAGCCAGAGAAAAGAAATAAAAAAGCCTACGAAAAGGCGGGAAATATCGGGAAAATAATGAAATTAAGATTGCACAATATGCAATAAAAAGGCGGGAAGTTTTCGGCGGTTTTGCTGATTTTCCCACCTTTTTTAATTCCGTTTACAACACATCGAGAGAAATAAAACGCTATCCTTACGAGGTAAATTACTCAAAAAGGAGATGATGCGGGCGGAAAAAATAAAACTTATAAGGATATGATTAATTCTCCGCCCGCACGAGTATTGTTGCGCAAAACTCGCAATAAATAGCACTGTAGAGAGTAATAGCTACAAAATATCCAGGTACCCAAACATCCCCAAACAAACATCCGGTTTGCCCTTGGGAAAGCGGGCGGGCTGCAAAACCAGTATGCGACTTTAAATACTCTTGATGCAATCTGCAAGGGGACACGGTCAGCTTTGGAGACAGCATTGCGGCGGGCGGTTTTACGGTGAAATGCTTTGTCCCGCCGCGCACGTTTCACGGGGAAATCCACGCAATCACAAAAACGCGAGACCTTGACGGTCAAGAAATTAACCGGAATGCAATGCAGACAACAAAAGACGGCTATCAAAACGGATGCTGGCTCATTCATCATAAATAGTAAATCTATTCGGAAATTTCCGTTTCAGAACAGGTTACCTTGAAATCGATGTTCTAAATCGTGCTATTTATAGGATTTAGAACTCGCAGCCCTGTTCAATAAGGCAGCCTCGAACAGGGCCATTCATTTTCAAAAGGCTGCGACACAAACTACGCATGGAGCGCGGGCTGCTTCATCCTGTCGTCAAAAGACCTTGAAGCATTCAATCGAGTGTTGAAATCTCATGGAATTAAAGCAGGGAGATACAGTCGACGGCGTTTTACAGGAGGACGTATGAAAGAGATTAGCATGAAAACGGTGAGTAACGTGATGGCGGGCGTGGGCATTGCCATTGTCATGGGGGCATCCATTTTGAATGCGGCGGGACTTACGCACATCGCAATGTCAGATGCGCTTATGGCTGGCGGCTTTTGCGAAGGCGTGTTTTTGCCGATAGATTGCGGGCGGCGGAGAACGGTATTCGACAGGATATAACGGGTATTCCACCCGCGCGAGTTTGCATAAGTAAACTCGTAGAAAGACTGCGATTTTCACTATTCGGACGGTTATTGCCGGAGTCATTCTGCTGCGGAAAAATGCGCGGGCGTACGGTATGGAGATTTATAGCTACAAAGGAGTTACGCCCGCTGCAAGTTTGCATGAAGCAAACTTGCGGTAAAAGTTGATTTTGCAAAATAAGAATAGCGCGATATAGCAACCCCACAACCGGTTTGCCTCCGGCAAAGCGGGGCGGACTGCAGGAGCTGAAAACAGTTCCAAATACCATTTGTGCAGTCCGCGGGAATACTCCTGCTGATGAGCTTGTTGCTGCTTCCGGCAATGCAGACGCTTTATGCCGAGAGCGACGGGCGGCATAGAATGAAGTCGGAAAGACACAACATCACTCTGCCCGCACGAGATTTTGCCTACGGCACAACACTCGCGATAAATAAGGCTGCCGATCACAACAACCAGAAGAGGACGGGATAGGAGAAACGTATCGCAACCGTTTTGCTGCACAGCAAGTAAATTATGGATTACAGAAAACAATACCGCATAGGCTATGCGATGCACCCTAAACACCACAACGAGTTTTCGTAAGAAAACTCGGGCGGACTGCAAGTACCATATGTGTTTTCAAGTCCTATTTATGCAGTCAGCTACGGAAGGTTTGTAACGGCGGCGGGCTTTTTCGGCGGGCTGTGGGCACGGTATCAAAAGAAACAGGAAGATAAAATCGCGTCAGCGCAGGCAACCGCGCGCGAACAGATAAAAGCAATAGAAGCGCGAGCACGGGAAGAAATCAAAGAAGTGCGGGAAGGTGCAATCATAAAGACGGACAAACGGCGGGCGGCAGAGCAAGGCGTTTAAAAGATAAGATGGATTTCCCGCCCTCACGAGATTTTGCCTAGCGGCAAAACTCGCAATAAATATGATTTTATGACACGGTAAATATAAAACAACGCGAAATTCAAATCCCTCAACCGGTTTTGCGGAGGCAAAAGCGGGGCGGACTGCAGGAAACATATGCGGTTTCAAGCAACGTTTTTGCAGTCCGCGTTTGAAAAGACCGTCGGCGGGCTTCAAAAAGAAGTCAATACGAACTTAGGACAGCGCACGGAAATCAACTTTTGAAAAAATTGGTACTTATATTGAATAGAGGACGATTTTTTTAGAAAAATTGCAATTTTTTTGAGCATTTTACGAATGTTCGCAGCTCCAAAAACTATAACATTGAGCGAACAACACGTAGGACCCGTTCAAAAATTGATTTCCATGAGGACAGCGCCTTTCAAATATCGAAGGGGAGATGAAAGGCATGAACAATATTTTAAAGCAAATGCAAGGCTGGTTCATCAACAACACGCCGCGGAGTGTGCAAGAGCCGGAAATACGAGGAGTGCATTTCCGGCTCTTGTCCTCTATTTATCGTAAACCGGCGCTTTACTACGAAATAGAAATTTTAAGAAGAGTACAGTAAAATCCGCATTCGGATTTTACTGTACTCCATTTTGGGAAAATATATTTTTACCAAATCAGCGGCTCATCATCTTGCAAGGCTTGAAAAGGATGCGGGGCGGACGCTTTCTAATGAAATGTTGCGGGCGGAGAAAAATGAAGTCAGAACGATAGAATTTAACTCCCGCCCGCACGAGGTTTTGCTCACCGCAAAACTCGCGATAAATGGGATTTAAGACATTAGAAATGCAAAACCGAGTGGAAATCAAACAATGCAACCGGTTTTGCGGAGGCAAAAGCGGGGCGGACTGCAAATGCTGTAAAGATTTTCAAATGAGTTTTATGCAGTCCGCGTGTGAGCGCGGAGCGTCTTTCCGACAAAGCGTTAGTTCTGGCAACGCTTACCCGCGCAGGTTTGGATATTGCGCTCGGTTACAGCCGCGCAGACGGGATTGACAGCCCTATTGCGGAGTAACGGCAGGCGGCAGAGAGTTGACTTTGAAAGATACAGTGAAATTCCCGCCTGCACGAGATTTTGCTATCGCAAAACTCGAAATAAAAGGAATTTTAAGACTATTTCCAAATACGGCAACGAGTTTTGTTCACAAAACTCGGGCGGACGGCAAGAAATATATGCGGTTTCAAGTCCCGTTTATGCAGTCTGCAAGCGACACGCGCAATAAGCTCGGCAAAGTTGTCAACGAACAGATACGGCTTGTCGCATTCGACCTTATTGCGGAATTGGAAGATGCAAAGGAAGACGGCAATTTAGACCCGAAATTCATTACAGAAGTTATTTTCGGGCGGCGGAGAACGAAGTTTGAAAGACACAACGGAGTTTCCGCCCTACCAAGTTTTCCTTTCGAAAAACTTGTGAAAAACAGAGTTCATAGCAAGACAAATATAAACTCCACAACCGGTTTGTCTCCGGCAAAGCGGGGCGGACTGCAGGAAACATATGCGGTTTCAAACACCATTTGTGCAGTCCGCGACGGAAAAAACATGACAATCAGCGAAGCATTAACAAAGGCGGTTTTATTGCCGTATCAAAAAAACTGGCTCTCAAATACATCCGTAGTCAAGGTGTGGGAAAAGTCAAGGCGTATCGGCGCGTCCTCACGGAACTCAGTTTTTGCCTAATACTGTCAGTAAATGCAGAGGATCCATAA
>CAUTOX010000076.1:0-11510 GCA_963539665.1 uncultured Treponema sp. | reverse complement strand
ACGCCTTCGATGTTCGCGCTAATCTCGTTGAGCGCGCTTGCCGTCTCGGTCATGTCGCTGGACAGTTCGTCTCCAATTGACTGCATCACGCCGGAGTTGTTCCCGACACTTTTTATAGAAGCTCCTATTTTGGAAATCGTCCTGTTAAAATAGCCGGAAAGCGCCGTAATCTCGTCATGTCCTTCAACAGGTATTCTTACAACAAAATTCCCTTCGGAAATATTTTTAAGTAAGGGTACCATTCGTAAAATTCTTTTAGTTATATTATAAATTACAAAATACAAAGTTATCAGAATAAGTATTTCTCCCAAAATAAGAAAAACGATAATCTGCCCGTTCAATTTTTTGCCTTCGGTCAATGCTTCATTCAATGGAATATGAGCTCCGAGAAACCAAACATTTTCAACGTTACCGATGGTAAAAGGAACAAAAAGCAGAGCGGTTTCCTCTCCCTTTATTTTTGTAATGTGTACAATTTTTTGCATAGTTTGTCTTGCATTGTCTACCTTTTGCTTAAAAGCCGCTTCACTAAATAAAGGGTACTGCTTTGAAATAAGAGTTTCATCTTTGTGGCTTAAAACGATATTTTGCTCGGAGATAAGCGTAAGAAACCCCGTTTTATATAATGCTATTTGTGAAAGCATACGCTGCATATTTTCAAGACTGTAATCTATTCCGACAACACCGATAGGCTTTTTATCGGCTCCTAAAACGGGGAGAGCGGTACCTGCCACAGTCATCATTTTTCCTTGTATCTCATACTGATTCGGTTCTATCAAAACCCCGTTTTTTGAATTAAGCGGCTTAACATACCAAAAGCTGTTTTCATAATCGGTGAGAGGCGTAACGGTAATATTGTTGCCGATTTGCGTAAAATACGGAATAAAACGTCCCGTTTCATCATGGAACGGCGTGTTTTTATACTGCCCGTCAAGATTATCAAGAGCATCAGGCTCCATAACAGTCCATACATCAATAAAATCGGGATTACTTTCCAAAATTTTCCGCTGCACATTGTTGCAATACCTGCGGCGGAATTCTGCCGGAATTTCAAAGGAAGCTTCAAAACTTTTTGCAAGGGTACGGTTGGTATCATATACATTCTGCATAGTGTTAATTATTTTTTTCGCATAATGTTCGGTCAGCTGTTCCGAATATTGTATTGTTTGTGTATACCACAGTTTGCGTACCGAAAACCACGTTAAAACGCCTATTGCAACAATAAAAAGCGTGAATATACACGAAATGAAAAAGGTAAGTTTTAACTGAAGCGGATATTTAGGCTTTTCCGCAAGCTCATCTGAATAATTTGTTTTTTCCAAAATTATAATCTCCTCTTAATAATTTTTTTCGGTATTTTCCGGGTTTCTATTTTTATAGAACATTCGGCTTTGACAACGTAAGCAAAAACACTCCAAGCTCAAAATCAGGATATCTTAAACTTCCCGACCTGGCTGGCCAGCCCCTCAACACTGTCCTTGTTCTTCTGCGCCAACTCGTTGACTTCCTACACAGCATTGTTGCTCTGCTGTACGCCCGCGCTCATCTCGTGCAGGCTGCTCGGGCGGACGGAAAAATTGTATTTTACAGACTTAAAACGCTCGACCGTCCGCCTCCTGTTTTTGCCGATAGGCAAGAACGAAGCGGAGCGCAAACCCGCAAGATGCCCCGACCACGCGCTTCTAGCCAGTTTGCCGTATGGCAAACTGGAGCGGACTGCACGTTTTATTATCACTTTAACGGTGCCATTCTTACAGTTCGCCCCGCCCTAACACGTTTGCCTTGTGCAAACGTGTCGAAAATTTCTCCGGCATTGCAAACTGCAAGCGGAGGACGATTAAGTTAAATATCCACGACAACGTTTCTCCGCCCGCCCGCCACGTTTCCTCTAGCCTGTTTGCGTATGCAAACAGGAGCGGCCTGTACGATATGTTCCATCTGTACGGAAGAATTCCCACAGGCCGCCCACCACGTTCCTTCTAGCCTGTTTGCCGTATGGCAAACAGGAGCGGCCTGTACGATGCCCCTACATCTGTACGGAACAATTCCCCTCAGGCTACTTCTATTTACCGTGAAAGAAATACCGGCCGGCCGCCCGCCACGTTCCTTCTAGCCAGTTTGCCATACGGCAAACTGGAGCGGACTGCACGTTTTATTATCACTTTAACGGTGCAATTCTTGCAGTCCGCCCCTGCCTTATACCTTAAACTTGCCGACCTCCGCGGCCAGCCCCTCAATGCTGTCCTTGTTCTTTCGCGCCAAATCGTTGACTTCCTGTACGGCGTTGTTGATCTGTTGCACACCGGCGCTCATTTCGTTCATCGAGTCTTTGATTTCTGCGGTTAAGCGGTCGAGTTTTTGCATCTCTTGGGCGACGCCTTTGCCGCCGGTGAGCATTTCTTCGGAGCCGTCTTTGACTTCGGCGGTTACGGAGCTGATGGTTTTGATGGCGGCCAAAACTTCGCGGCTGCCGTTTTCTTGCTCTTTCATGGCTGCTGTCAACTCTGCGCTCATGCCGCGGACGTTTTCTGAAAGCTGGAAGATGGCATTGAACTTCTCTTCGACGGTTCTGGAGCTTTCGGAAAGGCCGGCGATTTCATCGCTTAATTTCTTCAAGGTGTCGGTGATGGCTTTGCCTTGTGCGCTCGATTCTTCGGCGAGCTTTCGAATCTCGTCGGCGACAACGGCGAAGCCTTTGCCCGCTTCTCCGGCGTGGGCTGCTTCGATGGCGGCGTTCATCGCAAGCAGGTTGGTCTGCGACGCAATGTTCTGGATCACGCTCGACGCTTCAATCAAGCCGCCGGAGGCTTCGGCGATTTTCTGCGTAACGGCGTTTGAGCTTTGCAATGTCGTTTTGCCTTCGGAGGTGGCGGTTGCAAGCATTTTTACCATGCCGTCGCTCTTTTCCAGCGACTGCGTGATAGACGCAATATTTGCGACCATTTCTTCAACTGCTGCGGAGGACTGCACGACGCTCGCGCTCTGGCTTTCGATGCTCTCGTTTAAGTGCTCAATCGTGTGAATAATTGTTCCAACGGTGCCTGCGGTTTCGGTAACGCTTGCCGCCTGCGACATCGCTTGCTCTTTCACACCTTCGATGTTCGCGCTGATTTCGTTGAGCGCACTCGCCGTTTCGGTCATGTCGCTGGACAGTTCGTCTCCAATCGACTGCATCACGCCGGAGTTATCGTCTACTGACCGTATTGCCGAAGCGATTTTTTCAATCGTCTGGTTGAAGTATTCGGACAGGTCGGTAATTTCGTCGTTTCCGGTAACCGGCAGACGCACCGTCAAGTCGCCGCCGCCTTGCGCAATCCCTTGCAGCGCGTTCACTGTTGTCTGAATCGGCTGCACGATTTTGCGGGCGACGAGGTAGACGATGATGAGCGCGGCAATTAAAATGCAGCCGCCGATGACGAATATCGAAACGCGGAGCGTATTAATTGTTCCCAGAAACTCGCTGATAGGAGCGGTGATTGTAATCGTCCAATTATTCGTTTTTACAACGGCATACGAACCGATTTTCTTTTTATCTTTGTATTCGTAAAAGCCGATGGCGGGAATGTCGCTTTCAACTGCCGTCTGCACGAAGGCGGCAACGGAGCGGAAGGCAGCATTTTTCTTGGCCTCTTCTTTCATATTTATCTGTTTTTTTACCAACTCTTTATCTCGATCGGCAATAAACATCCCCGTTTGCCCCAAAATGGAGCAGTCTCCCGATTGGCCGACAACAATATCCTTGATTTGATCGGAAAACCAATACGCATTGATAACAGCATCGAGCGTTCCAAAAATCGCGTTGTTGTCATCATATATTGGAATTGACAAAATACTGATCAAATCGTCAGGGTTAAGTGCGTTCGGAAAAGGATCGGACATTCCTTTGCCGCCTTTTATTGCAGTCTGAAACCAGCCCTTATCGCGGTTGTTCAAAACAGAGCCCAAATAGTACGTCATTCCCTGCGCGTCGGTGAGCTGCAAATGATTGATAAGAGGATTTAACTCGGCTTCGTGTTGCAGAATAGCAGCTTTTTCAGTTGCCGAAAGCGCCGTATCGCGCAGGTCCGGTATCCGCGCAACGCCTTCAAGGAACTGAAAGAATCCCGCAATGCGCCCATCAATAATTTCTGCAACGTCAGTCGCTTTGTCGATAAGATGCGCCTCAACCTTTTCGATAACCGCCTTCCGCGCAATGTTCGTTGCAAGAACGCCCAAAAGCGTTGTCGCCGCCAAAACGAGCAGGCCGAAAATTACCAGCAGCTTATTCTTAATGGAAAACCGTTTGATTGTTTCTGACATGAGTTGTCTCCTTGTTCATGTTCATTGTTATGTTGTATGCATAATTTCTAAGGTTCGTAAGAAAAGATGTCGGCGGCCCCGTAGGGTTTTGCGTATGAGGCGCGTCAACTATCGGAAAAAGCGAAAAGCTACGGGGGGGGGGGGGGCTAAAATATAGTTCCGAAACATTTTTGTCAACTCCTTTTAAAAGCATTCCAGTTATCATTAAGCGAAAGGCTGATACGCTTTGCGCACCGTTTCTACCGCCTCCGCTGTAATCAGTTTGAGTATAAACAGATATAATGCGCATTGCAAGATGAACATGACAAGCGCCATGGGGAAAATGTAAATTTGGTATAGCTGTTCTATGCACCGGTAAATTAATTGCCCCTTTGCAGTATGAAGGGGCGATAGATGGCCTTCTATTCGAGAGCTGGTTCGAAAAGACACTGTTGACAACCTGCCTCAAAAGCGCGTCATCATCATGGAAAATGCCATTTCACAAGAAAAAGACCTTGTACCCAATCGCAAAAAAGTCCTCGCCCCCCCCCCCTTGATGCCGTATTCGCTGGAATTCAATCTCGTCGAGTACACATGGAGCGCGTTAAAGCGAAACGTTGCAAGTCAAATCCATCGCTACAGCTCTGTCGCCAGTTACACTTAGCAAGCTGGACGCGGCGGCCGACAAAATTAAATCATTACGATAAAATCCCTGTTCCGCCCGACCTAATCTATAGCAATCTGCAAGAAAATACATTAGACTTTCGGCGATGGTTGCCGGAGGCGCGGGCGTTTATGCTTCTCATGCAAGCTGTTTGATTGCGGATGCCTTTAGTCTCGTAAAGCGCTATAATATAAGGAGTTATATATGGATAAATCGGAAATTCTGCAAAAGGCGAATGCCTATATCGCCGCAGAAAAGGATGTGCGGTTCAGCGATGAAGTGAAAGAGCTGATTGCAAAAGAGGATTTTGCGGAGCTTGAAGATCGCTTTTACCGTACGCTTGAGTTTGGAACGGGCGGGCTTCGCGGGATTATGGGCGGCGGGACGAACCGGATGAACACGCTTGAAATCAACTGCGCTACGCAAGGTCTTGCAAACTACGTCATCAAAGCGTTTCCGGAAAAAGCGAAGGCTGGAACGCTGAGCGCGGTCATTGCATACGACAGTCGGCATAATTCCGATGTGTTTGCGGAAGCGACCGCCTGCATTTTTGCTGCCAACGGCATTAAGGCTTATCTGTTTTCCGCGTTGCGCCCGACGCCGGAGCTTTCTTTTGCAATCAAACAGTTAGGGGCGGATACCGGCGTCGTTGTAACCGCGTCGCACAATCCGCCGAAATACAACGGCTACAAGGCCTACTGGAATAACGGCGCGCAGGTTACTGAGCCGCACGACAAGGGCATCATCGAAGAAGTCAATAAAGTTTCGGAAATTAAAACTATTTCTAAGGACGGCGCGCTCAAAAGCGGGATGCTTGAAATGCTCGGCAAAGACATGGACGACAAATTCTGGTCGATGTGCAAGGCAGAGCTTTTCCGCCCCGACCTTATCCGCGACTACGCGAAAAACGTCAAAATCGTCTACACGCCGCTGCACGGAACCGGCGCCCTCCATGTAGAAACCGTGCTCGGAGACCTCGGGCTTAAAGTTATTACCGTTCCCGAACAGCGCGAGCCTGACGGCAGCTTCCCGACGGTGGAAAAACCGAATCCGGAAGAGGCCCCTGCGCTCAAACTCGCGCTTGAACTCGGCAAGAAGGAAAAGGCTGATTGCATTATGGCAACCGATCCCGATGCCGACCGCTTCGGCTCAGCCTTCCCTGACAAAGACGGCAACTTTGTCCTCGTCAACGGCAACCAGATGGGAGCGCTCCTCCTTGAGTACGTGCTTTTGTCCCGCAAAGAGTTCGGTACGCTGCCAGCCGACGCAGTGGCAATTCGTTCAATCGTAACATCCGCATTCATCGATACCATCTGCAAAAAATACGGCGTAAAAGTCCTTGAATGTTTGACCGGATTCAAGTGGATTGCCGCCGTAGAAGCGGAAATCGAAGCGAAAAAGACCGGCTCATACGTGTTCGGCTTTGAAGAAAGCTACGGCTACAAGATTGAAAAAGAAGCGTTTGACAAGGACGGTATTTCGGCCGCGGCGATGTGCGCGGAGATGACGATGTACTGGCGTTCCAAAGGCAAAAGTTTGCTTGAACACCTCGACGATATGTACAAGGAGTACGGCTATTTTGAAGACCGCGCCATTTCAAAATATTTTGAGGGGCAGCAGGGCGTTGCCGTTATGACCGGCATTATGACGAAAATCCGGTCGGAAGGGCTCAAGTCGCTCGGCGGTAAGCGCGTCGTCAAAATCCGCGACATTGAACTGTCGGTGGAATTCGATCCGGCAAATCCGGCTGCCAAAACAGCGATTGACTTTCCGAAGAGCAATGTGCTCCAGTTCTTCCTTGAAGACGGGTCGTTTGTAAGCGCACGGCCGAGCGGTACCGAGCCGAAGATCAAATTCTACATCAACGGCACGGCTCCGGTTGCAGGCGGCGATGATGCGGGACTTGCAAAAGCGAAGAAGGAAGCCGGCGCGTTGTGCGATGCGATTGAAGCGGAAATAAAAAAGACGCTCGATGACGCTTCAAAATAAATTCATCAATGATTACCGTAAACTTGCGGCGTTGCTGGAAAGCGGCGCGGCGTTTACGGCATTTGATACCGAAACAACGGGACTCAAAACGGACGCTGCGCGGATTATCGAAATCGGCGCAGTGCAATTTAATCGGGACGGCATCATCGGCCGTTTTGAAATGCTCGTAAATCCGCTGCAAAGCATTCCGCCGGAATGCACTGCCGTCAATCACATTACCGACAGCATGGTGAGCGATAAACCGGTTATTTCAAAAATCCTTCCGCAATTTATTGATTTTTTAGGCGACAGCATTATCGTCGCGCATAATGCCCGCTTCGATCTGAATATGCTGGCTGCCGAATTGGAACGATCCGCGCTCCCGCCGAATAAAAACCGCGTCATTGATACGCTTGCCCTCTGCAAGTGGGCTTATCCTGAGGCGGGAAAGTATCGGCAAACCTTCATCGCCGAACGGCTCGGCATTAGGATTGCGGATGCGCACCGCGCTGCCGATGATGCCTTTGTCTGCGGCAATATTTTTCTCCGCTGCATTCAAGACACGGCGGAGCGGCAAAAATTGTAGCCGCTTCTTGCCGATTTCGCGATAGTTTTCCGAGAGAGCGATGCTGCAACGCCGTTCATACGGCTATTTTTCAGAAATTTAAGTTTTCGATTTTTTTGATCGATAGTATAGACGGAGTATAATCTAATGGAAACATTCACCATAGATAATTTAAAGCCTGATTTTTCATTTACCGCCGATTTACTGCTCGATGATAAGTATATTTTGCTGCCGGCAAACGCGCCGATTTCTGAAGGAATGATTAAAATTCTGAAAGAATGGCAGTTCAAAAAGTTTGTAAGCGATGGACAAATGACTTTAACCGGCGCCAATTTAATAGAAGAAGCCCCTAAAGCGGAGCCGGTAGCGGTAAAAAAAGCTCCAGAAAAAAAACTTGGTGAATCCGTACAGCAAGTCTTAGCAAGCGGCGATGCTCGTTTGTTGGAGAATTCCGATAATGCCAGATTAATGTTTGCACAAAATGTGTATGACGAGTACATGAACTACATTAATTCGGTGTATACGCATTACGCAACGCATAAAAAAATTGACATCAACGATCTAAGCGATACGGTTAAAATGCTTTGCGCTTTTATCAAAGACCACAAACGCTTTATTTTGCGAGCGGCTGCTTTTCCGGATACCAAAAATTGGAACTACCTTATTGTACATTCCATGCGGTCGACGGTTCTGGCAATTACGCTCGGGGTGGAGCTGCATTTGGCGTTATCGAAGCAGATTGAACTCGGCATGACGTGCATTCTGCACGAAATCGGTATGCTGCGCCTGCCGCCGCAACTTTACCTGACCGACCGCTTGCTTTCGACGTCGGAACGGGCGAAAGTCGCAGGCCATACGCTTTTCGGGTACAACATCATTAAGGAATTAAACTTTCCGCTGAGCGTACAGCTTGGCGTGCTTGAACACCATGAGCGTCACAACGGAAGCGGCTATCCGCGTAAGCTCGTTGGCGCAAAGATTTCGACTTATGCAAAAATTATTGCCGTTGCCTGTTCGTTTGAATCAATTTCTTCTCCGCGCGGTTACAAAACTGACCGCACGGTATTCGATTCGATGATGGAGATGCTCAAAAACCAGAGCGGGCAATACGATGAGACGGTTATCAAAGCGCTGATAAATAGCGTATCGTTCTATCCGATTGGCGTGTATGTGTATCTGAGCAGCGGAAAACTTGGCGTCGTCATCGACACGGTTCCGAATGATCCGCGCCATCCGGTCGTTCAGCTAGTCAACGAAAAGGAGGCCGATGGTTCTCCTAAATCGGTAAAAAGCGACGAAGAATTGAATAAAATTGTGCGCGTTTTGACAACAAATGAGCAAAAAGAAGTGATGGACAGCATCCGGGCGCAGATGGAAAAAGATGCAAAAGCGAAGGCCGCGCCGCAGACAGCAGGCGATGAGGATGCCGAACTGCTTACCGAATTATAAATACGGAATCTATTTTGCAGACGATACAACGAAACTGGAGAAAACTCGTGCATACGATTGAAATTATGCCCGGCGTTTTTAATTAAAGAAGAGCCGCGCTTTTTCTACTTCTTCGCGGAATTTGTCGTCAATGATGGGCGGGCGTTCGTTAAAATACAAAATCTGCTCCAGTTCTTGTGCGCTTTGCACACCCCAGAGCGGAACGACTTCTTCATATTGGTGCAAAAAGCCGAATGCAAGCGGAATATTGCGGAGTACGCCGCCGCATAAAGGCTGCATGGCAAGAAATCCCATGTCGTTGGCGGCGCATAATTCAACAAGCGCAAGCGTTTTCTCCGAGCTAATCATATTGAACGGAAACTGGAGCGTTTCAAACAGTCCGCTTTGTACGGCGGCTTTTGCAACATCTAAATCTTGCGTTGCAATGCCGATATGAAGGATTTTCCCTGCCGCTTTCAATGTTTCGAAGGCGCGGATAATGCCGTCCTTTTCGCCGCGCTCCGGAAGAAAATCATGCGTTTCAAACTGGTATAAATCTATGTAATCACTCTGGAGAGCGGAAAGACTTTCTTCCGCGTCCTGCAAAATGTCCTTTTCCGTCCGCGCACTCGTTTTATCCGCGATGATAACGCTTTTCCGCACGGAAGAAACGGCGGCGCCTAAAATGTTTTCCGCTCCGGAAGCGGTTTTTGCAGCGTCGAAAAAGTTTATGCCCGCGTCATACGCTTTTTTGATGAGAGCCGCGCTGCTTTCCGAGTTCGCGTCTCCGCTTGCAAGCGATGTTGTGCCGACTGCGACGCGGCTTATCATAAGGTTCGATTTTCCAAGTCGTACATATTCCATTGCATTCACCTTACCGGAATCAAAAAGTCCGCGCGGAGTTTACCTGCGCGGACTTCGACAGCCGTTATTTTTTTGCCGGAGCTTTATAGTTTTTGATTGCCGCACGTAATTCGGAGACGAGGTCGGCGCGTGTTACGCGGATTTGTTCCATCGAGTCGCGGAAACGGATCGTAACCGTGTCGTCATCTTTGGTTTGATAGTCAATGGTAACGCAAAACGGAGTGCCCACTTCATCCTGACGGCGGTAGCGTTTGCCGATTGTCCCGCTTTGGTCAAAGTCGGTTACAAAGTCTTCTTTTAATTCATGTTGAATCTCTTTAGCGATTTCCGAAAGTCCGTCCTTTTTCATCATCGGAAGAACGGCGACCGTTATTGGAGCCAAGCGCGGATCCAAGTGGAGTACCGTCCGGTAGTCGTCTTTGCCGTCCGTCCCGACGTTTTCTTCCTCATACGCCTCGCACAAAAACATCAAAAAGTTGCGGTTCAAGCCTGCCGACGTTTCGATAACATAAGGCACGTAGCGTTTGTTGCCGTCGTCCTGATCGATATAGCCCATGTCCTTGCCGCTGTATTCGGTGTGCTGCGACAAATCAAAGTCCGTCCGGTTGTGAATGCCCTCAATTTCCTCAAAGCCGATGGGAAAATTGTATTGAATGTCGTATGCATCCTTTGCGTAATGCGCAAGTTTGTCATGGTGGTGCCAGCGCAGGTTGCTTTCGGAAATGCCGTATTTGAGGTAGAACGCCCATCGGTCGCGCCGCCAACGCTCGAACGTTTCGTCGTCCGTGCCGGGTTTGCAAAAATATTCCATTTCCATCTGCTCGAACTCGCAGGTGCGGAAAATAAAGTTTTTGAAGATGATTTCGTTGCGGAAAGACTTGCCGACTTGCGCCACTCCGAAAGGAATTTTCATGCGGTTCGACTGGACGATGCTTTTAAAGTCGACAAAAATGCCCTGACACGTTTCCGGACGCAGATAAACAATAGAGGCGTCGCTTGCGACCGGCCCGAGATGCGTCTTAAACATAAGGTTGAACTCGCGGACGGCGGTATACGAATGCTTGCCGCAGGTGGGGCAGTTTACGCCGCGTTCGTCGATAAAGGCTTTCATTTCTTCGTGACTCATCGTGTCGACGGGCTTTGCCGGCGTAACTGAATGGCTTTCGCAAAAGTCTTCGATGAGCTGGTCTGCGCGGAAACGCGCGTTGCACTCCGTGCAGTCAATCATGGGGTCTGAAAAATGCGCGACGTGTCCGGACGCTTCCCACGTCCGCCGGTGCATAAAAATGGACGCGTCAAGACCTACAACATCGTCATGAAGCTGCGTCATCTCTTTCCACCATGCCGCCTGAATATTCTTTTTTAAGTCGACTCCGAGCGGGCCGTAGTCCCATGCGCCCGCCTGTCCGCCGTAAATTTCGCTTGACTGATACACAAAACCGCGCCGTTTGCAAAGGCTGATGATTTTGTCCAATGTGCAGCTGTGATTGTCTTTTTCGCTTGCCATACAATGCTCCCGCGCGTCCGAAAATCCCGCGCCCGCTTTTAAATAAATGGAGTCCCACGAAAAGGGACTCCCAACGAGCGCAGAGTAGCACAAAAGGCAGCTTTGGTCTAGGAAAGTACCCGTACCAGAATGGTCAAGTACAATAAAGAATTTAAGGAACAGACCTTACTATATAATTACACTCTCTGCATTTTGACAAATCGATAAATTCCGCATACGATAAGGGCGGAGGTGCT
>CAUTOX010000075.1:0-11589 GCA_963539665.1 uncultured Treponema sp. | reverse complement strand
TGCCATTGCCCATTCAACGACAATACTAATTTTTGCAAAAACTGAGTTCCGTGCCAACCGCCGCCGTACCCTTGACAGCTTCTTCAACCCCGCTAATAATCCCATTTTTGTTGAGCTACCCGACGATATGTTCAACGGATTTTACGACCGTCCCTACGCCGGCGGCAATTTTATCAATTGTTTTTTGAATATTATCATGATTGCTATACAGAAAGTCATTAAGCCGTTCGAGCACGGGGGCAAGCTCCGCGCCGACGCTTGTGCCTAAAGAATCCGCAATGTTTTTCATCGCTGCGCCGGTGCGGTTCGCTTGCTCGCTAAATCCTACGGCTGTGCGGGCCTTTTCCTCGTCGTAGAAAGAAATACCCCGAGTTTCCTTCATCATACCGTCAAAGTCCTTCCCGCTCATGTGCAGGTAGGTTGTAATGTCCTGCCCGCCGCTCCGAGCAGGTCGCCGACGTACATGGCGGCATCGCTCTTGTCCTTAATCTCTTGTCCCATGCGGATGATGGTTTTTGCGCGTTCGTCCGCGCTCATGTTGAAAAATTGCTCGCCGCTTATCTTTTTGAACTCGGCATTTGTTTCACCGGCGGCGCGGCGGAGCTTCTCCCACGATTCAAGTAATTGATTATCGGGCTTACCGTCCTTTGTTAGCCGCCAGATTCTGGAATCCAGCGCGGCGATGCTGCCGGTCAGGGCTGCCGCGTCGGTGTGCGACATACGCGCTACGGATTGCCACGCTTTAAGGCTTTTCGTACTCATGCTCATTGAATCGGCAAGCATCAAGTCTTTGGCCGCAAGACCGCCGGTCGCGTTCATTATTGTACCAAGCCCTGTAGCGACAATGACGGAGGCATTGCGCACGGTTCCCAGCAAACGGCTTACGCTGTTAGTAAAACGCCTTCAATGGCATTTTTTCCGCGATTAAACGCATCGTAATCGGCCTTCATGCCGAGCGAAACATAATAACTTCCGAGACTTCCATTACTCATTGATAATTCCTTGTACGTCGTTCCGTGCCCGTGCGCAGGCTACGCCCATCGCCATATCATCAAGGTCAAAAGGCAGCCGCGCGTATTCTTTGCAGAATGCGTAAAAAAGCCACAGCGCAACGGACGGGCAGTACCATTTTGCCGCCCATTCCGCCCGCGCTTCTTTTAGCGCATCCGCTGCACGGCTGCCCCGTCGGGCGCGGAGAGCCGTACCGATTTTTTTACGATGTGCCCGTATACGCAGTCGGTAAGCGCGATAAGCGCAAGCGGCTCCTTTTCAAACAACGGTAATGCGTCGAACGAATCATCGATGTTCGTCATGCTGAACTTTTCGATGTCCCCATTCGGGCAGGTTACCGTTACGGGCTTTCCGGCAATGCAGATACGCGCAAGGCGAACGCGCATATCGAATGACGGTTCATTCACCATGCGGCATATCTCCAACGTGCTGGCGGTGTTCATGCCCGCTGGAAAGGCGAACGTAAATCCCGCCAAATACGAATCATTGTTGCCGGATGCCGCCGCAACCTGTTCAAGCGCACCCTCGTAATCCTTGCGCGTAAGCGTTACCGCTTCTTTCTCTTTCATATTTACCCCCTATTCTCGCTTAAAATACGTGTACTTGCAATAGTTAATTATATGTAATTACAAGAATTACATACATCCTGCGGCTAATCTCCGTCGCACTCTCCGTAGTTCCATACGACTTGGTATTCGGCCGCATCGTTCCTTGAATAATCAATTCAGGGCAATTCTTGACGGTGCAGGCGTAGAATGTCGTACTTTCTTTGCTGCCGTTGGTCTCTTGCGTAACTTTGAGGATGCCGCCCTGCGAATCTCCGGCGCGTTTCAAGTTGTTGGCAATCGTTACCATGTCGTTTTGTGTTGCCGTCTTAATGACGGTGAACGTAACGGAGCCAGAGCCGTTGTTGTTGGTGATGGTTACGGTGTTGCCGTTAGCCAGCGCGATAACCTTCGACGAATCCATTGCCTGCTGCGCCTGTACCATCTGGCCTTCAAGTTTAAAACCGTCGATGGCGGTCGGCGTTCCATCGTTTACCTTTGGGTGAATGAGCGTTACCGTAAATTGTCCGGCCGCCGTGATTGTGTGTTCAGCCATGTCTTTCTCCTTGTCAACTAGCGCGTCGGCTGCGTGATGTAAAGCGTTCCGTAAACAGTAACGGCGCGAACGCTATCAATAAAATCTGCTTGCCACGCATTCGGTACGGTGATGGTATCGCCGGACTTTTGCAACTCTGCGAATGGGGAGAGGGGGGCATCTCTTATTTTTTCAGCCAGTACAGTATCCTTTCCAAGTTTTAACGGAGCTCTTTTTGCCGTCATCCCGAATACCGCTTTCCCTTGCGCATAGTCGGCATTATATTCAAACTTCGTTTTTGAAGTAGATGTTTCATGCTCTACCATTCCTCTTCGTATCTCCCGCTGAATACTGCGTCTACTCTTGTGCAATATATTTGCAAGTTCTTCTGTGTTTGTGATTTTAGGGAAACGATTTGTTCCTTTCAGATAAAACACCAGCGCTCACTTTTCATCGTATGAAAAGTGAGTGAACTTTTTTTGTTTTTCCGTTATTGTTGCCATAAGGTTTCTTTCCTTCGTTATTGTTTTTTGGTGGTCAACAAAATGATAACAGTTCAAAAAATGGAGCTCTGTCAATAAAGTATATCTATAATGAGGTCAGACTATTTTCTATAATATGGCGTAATTTCCTTTGTTTTTGTTGGGGTAAATAGAACTTCTAAAGAATTACGCCTTTTGGTAAATTTATCCAAAACTCGAAATTCAACTTATTAGTCTTTGTAGTCATTCTTCTAAGAAGCTGTTTGGAGTTTTTTAAGAAGGCCGCTCTCAAAAGTTTTATCATAGATTTCCGTGCTATATAAACTTTACGTTTTTTGTTTTTCCGAAGAAACCTATTTCAAGCGAAACAAAGTTTCGTTTTACGTCTCACTGTTTGGAAAAAAACTAAAATATATGAAAACTATTTCGTTTGATTAGTTTAAACTTGGTTCTTGAAAAACTTTAAACAGGCTCTTAAAAGCTCTGGTTAAAACAAAATTTCCTTCTTTTCCTCATAAAAAATCTTCATGCGCTTGTCGTGTGGAAAACTTTGATAAGGCGATAATTGCATTGCGGCATTCAACCTCAGTTCTTCGCAAAATCTGTTCTGACTTGGCAAGGAGTTTTGGTTGCTCTAATTTGCGACTGTAAAAATAATAGAGCTGTTCAAAAACTTATCGAACAGCTCTGCGAGTTCTTAATCGGACAAATCGCACGCTTTCGAACATTGCATTTCAAGATAACTTGTCCCAAAACAGAAGTTTCAGAACAGGTTGCATCGACGTTTAAGTATGCCGTTTGCGGTATGCGGCAATTACCCCTGCTTTCGATATCCTTTCACTGCTTTTTTGATGTTCTTTATCGCCCAGTCGTAGTGGCTTGAGGTTGCCGATACGCAATAGCTGCCGAGCGAGGTGCTGCCCGTCCATGTGAACGCATTTTTGGCAAAAAGTTGGTCGTTGGAAAATGTTTCGATAAGGCTCAATGCCTCCGCGTGTGTTTTTTGCAGCGTTGCCGCTGCATCCGCATACGGCGTACTCTGGTGTTTTTTCCAAAATTCGATATTCATGTGCGGGTAGGTGCGCCAATTGTACGGCTCTGGCAAAAACGGCGCGGCAACGCCTTTGGTATTTGCGTTTATCCACTCAACTAAAAGCCGGTGCCATTCAGAAAGGTGGACAAGAACATCTCGCTCATTTTTATCGCGCTCATTCGGAAAAATGTCGGCGAGCCTTTCTTCATCGGATAGACTTTCAATAAGCGTCGTAAGTTTTTCAAAATTCGTGTTCGCCGCTTCAATTAAATCTGCTTTTGTCGTTGGTCTCGGCATAAAAACTCCTTATATTTTTGCTTTTCTCAGGCGCTCGGGCAAATCATATATTGCGGCGAGCAGCCTTCAAACGCTCCTTCCTGCAATTTCTCGCAATATCCGTTCGGCAGTGTCCTTGTACGAATATTTTTGTACAAACAGCGGCATCGGCTCAGTTTTAGTCCACTCATCATACAGTTTTTCCGCCAAATCATCGGCATCGCCCGCTTTAAAAAACGTTACCGGATAGTCGGCATAGATTTCCTTGAAGACCGGAATGTCGGAAATGAGTGCGCGCGTTCCTGCATACAACGCTTGGAGCGGCGGGATGCCGAAGCCTTCGTAGAGTGAGGGCTGGATTAAAAGATGCGCTTGAGCCAACAGGCGATGCAGTTCGTCGTCGGCAACAAATCCCGTAAAGGTAATGTCGTTTTCCGCATCTTCGTCTTGCAGTGCGCTTAAAGTTCTATCCTGCGTTCTAAAATTCGCCTTTGAGCCGACAATCAACAGTTTTGCAGGCGTTTTTCCGTCCTGTACGAGCCGCTTACGGAACGCGAGGAACGCCGGAATGAGCGTTTGCAGTCCTTTGTGGCGTTTTATGTTGCCGATAAAAATGATTGTGCCGTTTTTTGCAGGCTGCGGCACAAGCGGTTTTTCAAAATAGGCGGGAATGCCGTTGTAGACGACTATAATCGGCGCGCGGCAGTTCAGATGTTCCTGTATGCGCGACTTGCTGAACTCCGAAACAGTAAAAACCTCTTTCGACTTTTTTACAGCGCGAAGATAAAAAAGTTTTCGGATAAAAGTGCCGGTTCTTCCTGCAAGGTCGGGCATGTCGAGGAAAACGACATCGTGAATCGTGCTGTACACGGAAATTTTGATGCCGGACGGGATGTTGCAGTAAGGCGTAAAATAGAGGTCGCAGGCATTGATTTTTTTAACAAGCGCGCACGGAAAAAAAAATGTTTCTTTGAGCGAAAAAGTTTTGATCGCGCAGGGCGCAAACTGCACGTTTTTTGCAGAAAATATCATTCGCGCTTCTTCGGAAGCAGGATTTTTCGGATTATAGCCGAGCAGTAAAAAATCGTTGCCGCTTTGCAGCAGGAAGGGCAGAATGCCGTCTAAAAATGTTCCGATTCCGCTTTGTCCGCTCATGCGGCAGTCTATGGCAATTTTCATAGCCGCTCCGTGCTGCCGGTTTTGTATGCGTCGGCGATTTTCTTTTGCGTGCGTTCAACTGCCGCCGTAAAGTCTGCGATAAAACGGCTTTCCGAGAACGTGTGCGCGTGCCGGACAATTTCTTCCGGCTTGAATGCGCCTTCCGCGTCAAGTTTTTCAAAGCGGTCGAGCGCCTCTTTCAGAGCGGGGACGGTTTGCTCGGCAAAAAACACGCCGGTTTTTCCGTCGATGACACTTTCACACGCGCCGCCGCGCCCGAACGCAATAACGGGGCTGCCGCATGCTTGCGTTTCTACCGGCGTCAGTCCAAAGTCTTCTTCCGCCGAAAAAATGAGCGCTTTGCAGTTTTGCAGGTAAGCTCTCACCGCCTCATCGCTTATTCTGCCGGTGAACGTAATATTGTCATCCCCTGCGGCAAGTTTTTTGAGCCGCTTTAACTCAGGCCCGCTTCCGATAACGACGAGTTTTTTGCCGCTGCCTTTGAGCGCGGAAACGGCAAGGTCAACCCGCTTGTATTGTACAAGGCGCGAAAACGTAACGTAAAAGTCTTTCGCGCCGGAAGAGCCGCTTGCGTCGTCCGCTTCTTTCGGAAAAAAACGCTCTGCATTGAGCGGCGGATAGATGACGAGCGAATCGCGCGCCCAGTATTTTTGAATGCGCCGCGCAATATAGCGGGAATTGGCGCAAATCGTGTCGATTCGCTGCGAAGAAATAAAGTCCCATTGCCGAATGTCCGGCATCCAGCGTTCCATAAAAAGACGCGTGAGCGCGCCGCTCCTTTTTTTGTAGTCGAAAAACAAATCCCACGCATAGCGCATCGGCGAATGGATATAGGCGACGTGCGGAATGTGCGGCGGAACGATAACGCCCTTCGCGCAGCAGGAAGAACTTGAAATGACCAAATCGTAGCCGGAAAAGTCAAAGGATTCGAATGCGCGCGGCATAAATTTGAGCAATTTCGTATAAATCTTAGCGGCAAACGGGAGCTTTTGCATTCGTGATGTATAGATTTTGTTATTTTCAAAATGATTTTTGAGCTTTTTTTTATCGTAGACAAGCGTAAAAATATCCGCGCCCGGATAAATCTTTAAAATCACTTCAATGACGGTTTCCGCCCCCGCGTAACTCGTCAGCCAATCGTGTACAATCGCAACGTTCATCTGTTTCCTCCCTATCGCATTTCCGTGTCGCCCGTTCTGCGCCGCACAAAGCAGGAATGCGCTCGGCGCATCTTAGCATGAACGATGAAAATATGCGATTGCCGCTTTGACTGCAAGAAATTGCGGCGCAACCGGATGGAATCACAGATTTTGCGGGTAAGGAGAGCGTAGTATATAAAAAGTTTGGCGGGGGAGCGGCATATTTTCCGTCCGCTTCAAGTTGCGCGTCCATAAAACTCGGTTATCTTGTCTCCGCATGAATAAAAGCCGCATTTTCGCGAGTATTTATTTCCGTCGCGGCATCTTGCATAGCGAGTGAAAACAAGCGAATCCGAAAACGAGCCGAGCGACGTGCAGAATGGGAGGTGTTTTAGCCGTAGCGCGGAGCGGTTTGCTCGCTGCTTGCACCTCGTCATCCTGCTCGCTCTCCCGAATTCGCGCAGGATTAAAAGCGTTCCGCTTTGCCGCTTTTCCGATATAAGCCTGCGCTGCCGCTGCGCTCCGTCGGCGTATGGAAATTCGGGCGGTTGCTTTTTCCCCTGAATGAGCGGTCTCCACGGCTTTCAAAATCTGATCGGCCGTTGAAAAAGCGTTTCGATTCAAAACTGCGCCGCCGGTCGCGGTAGCCGCCGCCAAATCTGTCTGGCCGTCCGCGTCGACCGCTGCCCGTTCCGTCCGCGCTCTTGCTATCGATGTGCATGTGCGGCACGGCTCCTCCGCGGTTTGCCAGCTCTAATGCGCGCCGCGCCGCTTCGTTCGGCAGACTGACAATCGTAAAGTTTGCGGCCATGTCGATCTTATCAACGTGCCGTTCCGGAATGTGTAAAAGATCGCTGAAAAAATCTGCCACGGAACGCGGATTATAGCCGTCCCGCCGACCGATCTGTACGTAAATGCGCGTCTGATCGGATGCCGCCGCCCCGCCGCCGCCTTGAATCTTTCCGTAGCGCGACTTATCAAGCTGCTCGCCATAAACTACGGACAGTACCGATGCCAGCATTGCCTCCGCATCTGCATGGGCGCAAAGCTCTTTGGCCATTTCTGCAAAGACCGCCGGAGCCTTTTTTAGCGGAGAAAGCTCCGCCGCTGCGCTTGCTTCCGTATTCTCGATGCCGCTATCCATTTGACCGCTCGGCGCAGGAGGATTTCCGTCCGAACCTGCTTCTTCATTTTCTGAAGGCGGAACAATTCCGCTCAGCCCCAGTTTTTCCTTCAATTCAGCAAACAGGCGGCTCCGTTTTTTTTCAAGCACTGCGCCGATTGGCGGAATTTCTTCTTCCTTCATCTCGCCCTTGCTCGCCTTTTTTACCGCCCGCTGCAAAAATCCGAGCTTCCGCCGTTCATTTGGCGCGACAAAGGTTACCGCAATGCCCGCAGAACCTGCACGGCCGGTACGCCCGATGCGGTGCACGTAGGTCGCTCCGTCAAACGGCATCGAATAATTGACAACGTGGCTCAAGCCAGAGATGTCGATGCCGCGCGCCGCAACGTCGGTTGCAACAAGAATGCGCGTTTTTTTGCTGCGGAAACGCGCAAGAATCTTTTCCCGCTGACTTTGCGCGATGTCGCCGTGCAGGGCCGCCGACTGGTAGCCCCGTTCATCAAGCAGCCGGTTGACAAAATCGGCATCGTTTTTCGTTTGCGTAAAAACCAGCCCGTAAAAATCATCTGCAATATCGATGAGGCGGACAAGGGCATCGATTTTTTCATTATCGCGGAGCACCCAAAATTTCTGGTCAATCAGGAGCGGCTCGTCGATAACGCCTTCCTCTTCGATAATTTCGTAATCGCCCATGAATTTTCCGGCGATTTTGAGAATCGGAGCGGGCATCGTCGCACTGAACAACAAGATGCGGCTTGCCGGATTCGCCTGTTCAAAAATCGCTTCAATATCGTCGATAAATCCCATGTCGAGCATTTCATCGCCTTCATCAAGAATGAAATAGTCGATCTGGCTAATGTCGAGCGTTCCCCGTTCCAAGTGATCCTGCACGCGCCCCGGCGTTCCGACGACAATCTCCGCGCCGCGCTTCAAATCGCGGATTTGCGTTGCATAAGACGCGCCGCCGTACAAAACGCAGGTGCGCGGAGCCTTCCCCTCCGTAAACGACTGCATTTCCGTGCAGGTTTGAATGGCAAGCTCCCGCGTCGGCTCAAGCACAAGCGCACGGACGGCGCCAATATTATCGCGGATGCGTTGAATAATTGGCAGCCCGAACGCCGCCGTCTTGCCCGTTCCAGTTCGAGCGCGGGCAATCATGTTCGCATCTCCGTTCAAAAGGCGGGGGATTGCAAGCGTCTGAATCGGCGAAGGAGTCTTAAAGCCCTTCCGCTCGACCGCCGCCAATGTTTTTGCATCCAACCCCAAGTCTGCAAACGAAATGCCGTCATCTGCGGCATCTTCGGCGCCTTCTCCGCTTTCAACACACTGTTGCTCAATGACAATGTTATCAGGAATAGTGTTCTCTTCTAAATCCATAATTTTTCCAAAAAGCTATTGATTGCCGTAAATTAAAGAAAATCGTTGCGCCGGAAGCATCCGGCAGTCTCTTTCAGATTCCACGTAATTTTTAAAATTTGCGCTTTTACAAATTTGCACGGCATAAAAAGGTAGTGTTTGCAGGATAATAGAGGAAAATGTACCGAAATGCAAGCAATGTAGGAATCTGCGAAAAACGGTATGAAAGCGCACTCAAGCGTAGGCCGGAAACCAAACTGGCGCTTGAATGCCCCGATACGATAACACCCGCCGAAAGCGGGTGTTATACCGCTTGCTACCAGCGGTAATGGGCGAAGGCTTTATTCGCCTCTGCCATCTTATGGGTATCTTCTTTTTTCTTAAACGCGGAACCCGTACTGTTGAATGCGTCAAGCAGCTCCGAAGAAAGCGTATCCGCCATTCCGTGGCCGCTCCGTGAACGAGCTGCTGCAATAATCCAGCGCATTGCAAGCGCTTCGCGGCGGGCATCGCGGATTTCTACCGGCACCTGATAGGTTGCGCCGCCAACGCGGCGGGATTTTACCTCGACAACCGGTTTTACATTATCAAGCGCCTTCAAAAGCACTTCCAGCGGATCCTTGTCGGTTTTAGCCTTCAACTTATCCATCGCCTGATAGACAATCTTCGTACACATCGCCTTCTTGCCGTCAAGCATCATGCGCATTACGAATTTTGAAACAACCTTACTATTATATTTCACGTCCGGCACAATCGGGCGGTCAATGGATTTCTTATGTCTTCCCATCTTTTATTCCTCCGGTTACGCCTTTGGTTTCTTTGCGCCGTATTTTGAACGCGCGCGCTTACGATCTGCAACGCCGAGCGTATCTTTCGTACCGCGGATGATGTGGTAACGAACGCCCGGTAAATCCTTAACACGTCCGCCTCTGATGAGTACAACAGAGTGTTCCTGAAGATTATGACCAATTCCCGGAATGTAAGCGGTAACTTCGATTCCATTGCTCAACCGCACACGCGCAACCTTCCGCAGCGCTGAATTCGGTTTCTTCGGTGTAACAGTCATAACACGCGTACATACACCGCGTTTTTGCGGACAAGATTCAAGCGCGGGAGCTTTCGTCCGGTTCGCAGCAGTGTGACGCCCTTGATGGATCAATTGATTAATTGTAGGCATCGCCTTTTCTCCTATTATGTTCCGGCCAGCACTCCGGAAAAAATAAAGTTCGCCCATCATAGCGAATTCAATAGAGAAATTCAATGAATTTTCCGAATTACGCGCAAAGGAACAAGCTCACGTAATGGTTCGGCAGGGAACAGGAGGGCTCCCGCTTCCATTAAAACAAAACCTCTCGCCAGTTTGCGCAAGCAAAGGGAAGCAGGCGAGGTTCCGGCAGCGTACCGTTTCAAGCGTAAAAGTTCGACTTGCGGCTCAGGCGGATGAAGTACGCCGAATGTACAGCTTTATTTTACTGCTCTTGCCAAAACTCGAAATTGGATATAATAGGTACTTCGCTTCAAATTCAAAGCCCTGCACATTGATTCGACTAGATATGAATCCTTAAACTTATTTACGAGTGCAATTTTATCTTTTACTTTGCTTTGGCGAATATGGCTGCGGCTTTTTTTAGAATTTCGGTTTCCATTTCAAGCGCTGCTATTAGTCTCTGCATAGATTTTACATCAGCCTGCGTTACTGCTTCTCCTTCTTCGATTTTGGAAATAGCACCATAGCTCTTTTTCTATATGTGGATTGTTTGTTCAACTAAGCCATATTCACCGGCAAGCCCTTTACGGGGGTGCCATTTTTATAGAGTTAGAATCTGCTTTTTGAACGCTTCCGCATAATATTTGTTTTAGCCCCATACTATAGCTAATTGCCTTTTAAAACAGCATCCAAAGCCTGAGAAACGGAGTCATATAGATGAACGCAGCCAGCAACTTTTCGCTTCAAAGCACTCCACATGTGCTCAATAGGATTGTATTCAGGTGAATACGGCGGCAGGAAAATCAGTTCCTGCGAGTATTTTTTTGCTCTTTGATACAAGAGCTCTTTTTTATAAAACGCCGCGTTGTCCATAATGATGACATGCCCTTTCGGTAAACAGCTCAGGAGTTTGTTTTCAAACCAGTCTTCGAACACAGAAGCTTTCATCGTTCCGCTGTTGGTGTGCGGAGCAAGCAAGGCTCCTTCACATTGTGCCGCAACCAGCCCAATTCGAGCATGATGCTTGCCGCTGATACGAATATTGACCCGTTTTCCGCGTTTACTGAGCGCATATTGGCGGCACATCTGCATCTGGAGTCGAGTTTCATCGATATATACGAGCTTTTCTTTGGGAACGTCTTTGATTTTTCTGCCGCTACTTATTTGGGGGCGTGCTCTTTATAGAATATGCGCTTTTTTTCGCGTAATACCAAGCTTTCGCAGCCGTTTCAGCACGGAAGAGGGATGACAGCCGAAGACTTCTGCGATTTCTTTGAGGTAGGCATCGAGGTGCTCTTCTATGTATTTGCGATTATAGCTAATTGCCTTCTAAAACGGCATCCAGAGCCTGTCAAACGGAATCATATAGATGAATACAGCCAGAAACTTTTCGCTTCAAAACGCTCCACGTGTGCTCAATAGGATTGTATTCAGGTGAATACGGCGGTAAGAAAATCAGTTCCTGCGAGTATTTTTTTGCGATTTGATACAAGACTTTTTTTTGTGAAACGCCGCGTTGTCCATGATGATGACGTGCCCTTTCGGTAAACAGTTCAACAATTTGTCTTCAAACCACTCTTCAAACAAAGAAGCTTTCATCGTTCCGCTGTAGGTGTGCGAAGCAAACAAAGCACCTTCACGTTGTGCTGCAACCAGCCCTATTCGAGCATGACGCTTGCCGCTAATGCGGATATTGACTCGTT
>CAUTOX010000074.1:0-11765 GCA_963539665.1 uncultured Treponema sp. | reverse complement strand
CAAAAGCCCTATCGCCGCCGCACCGCGCTCGATCATCTAGCCTGTTTGCCTCCAGCAAACAAGAGGACAGCGGCAATGCACCCTACATCATTCAAAAGCCCTATAGCTGCCGCACCCGCCTCGATCATCTAGCCTGTTTGCCTCCAGCAAACAGAAAGACGGCGGCAATGCACCTACAGCATTCAAAAGCCCTAGCGCCGCCGCACCGCGCTCGACCATCTAGCCTGTTTGCCTCCAGCAAACAGGAGGCCGGCGGCAATGCACCTACAGCATTCAAAAGCCCTACAGCTGCCGCCTCGCACCGAGAGCCGAGTCTGTTTGCCTCCATCAAACAGGAAGACGGCGGTAAAGCTCCCAACATCCTTCAAAAGCCCTATCGCCGCCGCACCGCGCTCGACCATCTAGCTTGTTTGCCCGCCGGCAAACAGGAAGACGGCGGTAAAGCCCTCTACATCATTCAAAGCCCTATATCCGCCGTCCCATTGTAGTTTGCCGAGAGGCAAATAGCAGCTTATCGGAGATAATGTTGAATTGTTCTTCGGTGGTGATGCCGAAGCGGTTGAGGGCGGCAGGGTCAATTTGGTAGAAGTCGATTTCTTTGAGTTGGTAGTGGACAATGAGGTCGGCAAGGTAGACGATGGAGCAAAGGAGCTGTGAACTTTCGGGGGCGGCATCCGGCGCGTGGTGGTAGCGGATGACATCGATGATGTTTTTGGGGAAGCGCCATTTTTCGGCGATGCGCGCGCCGATTTCTGCGTGGTTTGCGCCGGACAGGATGTATTCCATGAATTCCGGGCCAACATCCTTTGCGGCGCAGATGTCCTTGACCCGATCTTTTGATTCAGAATCATGCGTTTCAAACACGATTTTTCCCATGTCATGCAGGAGGCCTGCGATGTACGAATCGGCAACAACCGTCTGTTCCTTTGCGCAAAAGTTGAGCGCAAGATTATACGAATAGAGCGCGGACTTGTGCGCGTGTTCCCAGAGCTGCGCAACCTGCGGGCACTTATTGGAAAATGATTCCATTGTGCCGATGGAGTACAGCATATTCCGGATGCCGCGGATTCCCAAAAGATTTACCGCGTCAGAGATGCTGCTGCACGGTTCTGGGAGGGCGTAGGCTGCCGAATTAACCTGCCGCAAAAGCTCGCCGGTCAGTGCAATGTCATTGCCGATTTGCATGGCAATATCCGACAGCGTTGCATTCGGATCGTTGAGCGTGCGGTTGAGCCGCGCAATGTTTTCTGGAAACTGCGGCAGCTCATTGATGGATTTTTCGAATTCTTCGGAGATGATGTTAACCGCTGCGGCAGATTTTTTACTGATCGGCAAGATAAGACGCGAAACCGTTTCGCCTTTTTCGCAAAAGGTCTGGAAGCTCCCATCGGCAAGCCCGATTTTTTGCAGCATAAGAATCATGATAATCAGTCCAAGCCCCGCGCCTTCCGATTCGTCAATCACCTGCGCCATCGCGTCTCCTACCGATGCATACTGCTCGGCGCGCGAAAGTTTGTCGTGAATACGCCGGTATTCAAACAACGACAGTTCGGCATTATTGCGCACTTCCATCTTTATCTGTTTGTTTTTGGCGTGCAGGATGAACTTGATGTAGTAGCCCGCTTGCTTTTGCAATTGCAGGTAGTAGCTTAAATTGTCGAGCGTTTCATTTTTGAATGAACTCATGCCCCGCGCGTAGTCGGCTTCGTCATTAAGGTTCAACCCCTTGTCCGCAAAGAAGACGCGTTTGGTGTTCGCTTTTTTGGCGTTCGTCATCAGCTCTTTCTGGCAATAGACGAGGTATTCGGCCATCTGCGGCTGCCCTAAAATCCTCAAAAACTCCCGCAGCACGTTTTCCAGATACAATTCCATTTCATGCGGAATGGTATACGTGGTAATGGAAAGCGGAATTTCTGAACGGATGGCAAGTTTTATTTTTTCTAAATCGACGGAAAGATTGTTTTCAGACATGTAATCCACCACTATTAAAAGCATAGCCGCACCGCAATAAGCGCGGATGAGGCACTTTACCACAAAGCGCGCAAAAAAGAAAAGACCTGTTCTGAAAGCGGAAGTTTCCGAACAGGTTGAAGCAGGCGGCAGATGAGCGACCGCATGAGCAATGAGCGCAGGATTCGAGTCAGAGCTGTTTTACGGCAGTCCGTTTCTTCGGCCGCCGGCAAGCAACGGAGATTGCTTGCAGCGCGTTCATGGATCGAGCGCTGTTTTTGGCAAGGCGTTCATCTGCCATTTCCCACTAAAGCGCATTGAAAGACAGGCTATCCCCCGCATCTTCAAAAATCCTACTACGCGCAAGTCAACTCCGCCGGCACGATATGTAAGATTCCCTTCCCATAAATAAAAAAGACTTACCGAGCCTGTCGATAAGTCATTTTTCGGGAAGCGCTGCGCTACAGCTTTAATTAGTCGTCATAGCCTTTGACCGGCGCGCTTTCGTCCCAGCCTTCTAAGATTGCAATGCCGCTTGAAGTGCCGATGCGGTTTGCTCCGGCTTCAATCATGGCGATGAGCGTACGGGCATTGCGGATGCCGCCGGAGGCTTTTACGCCGAACGTATCTCCGACGGTCTGCCTCATTAAGCTGATGTGATGAGCGGAAGCGCCGTTTGGCAAAATCTCTCCGCTCGGGCTTTTGGGAACGGCAAATCCGGTCGAAGTTTTTACAAAGTCCGCGCCGGCGCGCACGGCGCACAGGCAACACGTTTCAATCGTCGTTTCGTTTAAGAAACACGTTTCAAGAATCACTTTGACGGTAACTGCGCGTCCGTTCGCTTCTCCCGCTTCCCGCGCGGCTTTCACCACGCCGGCAATATCCATTTGAATATCATTAAAACGGCAGTCGATCGCCGCGCTAATGTTGATTACCATGTCAACTTCATCGGCGCCGTTCGCAACGGCATGCGCAGTTTCTGCCGCCTTATCCTGCGTTGTCGTCGCGCCGAGCGGAAAACCGACAACAGTGCAGACTTTTACGCCGCTATCGGCAAGCTCGGCTTTGCAAAGCGATACAAAACAAGGATTTACGCACACGGAAGCAAATTTATACTGCTTCGCTTCGTTACATAACCGGGTAATTTCATTCACGCCGCAATTCGGCGCCAAAAGGGTGTGATCAATAAAAGATGCAAGTTTTTCTTTCGTCATGGCAACAGTATAAGACAGGGCCGTCAATTATTCAATGTTTTCTATAAAAATGAGCGGCAGCGCGCGATGCGGACGGCACGGGAACATCCTCCGCGATGCAGCTCGCCGCGCCTTCCCTCTCGTTGCGTCAACGCCGCCCATTCCGCTTGAGACGCAGCATTCGCAGCTAAAAATAATACGGGCCGTCAAGCTGACTGCTCACCCGCACGGATATGTCGAGGTAGCCCTTTTTCTTTTTCCGCGTGTTTAAATCAACGGCAATAATCGAATTATCTTCCAAAAATTCAACGCCCATGACATAAATCGGATCCGTTGGAGAAAATCCCCATTCATCGGCGATGCTTCCGGCAATAATGTTTGCGATGGTGAATTTCCGCGAAAATACGGTAGACGAAGGCTCCAGTTCCATACCGAAAATCGGAATGAATGTGCGGGAGAGTAAGTCGCTCCGGTACATTTCATAGCCGGGATTCTCCGGCCGCTCCTCCAAATAGACGAGCGCGTCGTGCATCTGCCCATCATGCAAGAAGATGCACGATGCAAGCGTTTCCGGCACGTGCGAGCGGAAGAACTCCTGCACATCTTCAAGGCTATTCACAGGCCGCCCGCCGACTCCGCTGATGACATCGCCTGCCGCCATTCCCGTCATGTTTGCGCTGCCGCCGGGCATCACATATTGAATTGCAAGTCCGCTGTCCTTTTGGCCAAACTTGTTCGTGCGGCCGAATGCGCCGAGCCACACATGATTCCGCTTGCCGCCGCTGTAGAGGAACGGCAGATCCTGCCGGAGGTATTCAATCGGAATGGCGAAATTCAATCCCTGATACTTTTGAATGCCGGCAAATGCAATCGCTTGGACGCGCATTTTAGCATCGATGCACGGGCCGCCGGAATTTCCGGCGTTTATCGGCGTGTCGATTTGAAAAACGCTCCCGCCGGAAAAAAGTTTTCTGTCCACATTTGAAACGATGCCGCTTGTTATGGTGCCGTTGAGTCCCAGCGGTGCGCCGATTGCAGAAATTTTATCCCCGATCGCAAGCTCTGCGCCGGATCCAAGTTCCAGAATGAACGGCGGCTCTATTTCCGCTTTTAAAAGCGCCATGTCGAGCATTGCGTCCCAGCCGATCACTTTTGCGGGAATGCGCGTGGAATCGTCGCTTGCGCGTTTGATGAACAGACGCGCGTAGCCTTCTCGCTTGGGATCGACAATATCCGAGATGACATGATGATTCGTTACGATATAGCCGCGCCGGTCAATGAAAAAGCCTGACCCGATAACACGGTCGGCAAAACCTGCGCCATTTTCAAACTTGATGCCGCGATCAACCCAGATGGTAACGGTGGCATTAATGCAGTCGGAGATTGTTTTAGGCAGCAGTTCCGGCGCAGGGGAAAACCCCGGCACATTCTTCAGAAAATCGGTGGAAAGCTGTTTGTACGATTGCGGTAAAGCCGAAAAATCGGTATAGCCGGTACTTTCAAGCGACTGATAATACTTGAGCGCATCCGCGTATTTTTTTTCTTCAACCGCTTTTTGCAGCAGCCCAAAGAGATTTTCTTGCATTTTTTGCAATGTCTCATCGTCCTTGAGCAAAAAGGCGCGCCAAAGCGCTTTGACGGGCAACTCCGGCGCCATCTTTTCGATTAGCCGCTTTTCATTATCGATAACATCTTGCGCCGTATAGTCGGGCGGAGAAAAAACGGTAAGCGGCTGCTTGAGGCTTGCGCACGCCGCGCACAAGGCGGCGGCAAACGCCATCGGGATAACGGAGCGTTTTTTTATCATACGGGTCCCGTTTATTGCGCCTTCCGAGTTTCGTCCGCTTTTTCTTTTTCTCCGGAAGACGCAGCGGAAAGAACGCGGGCGTAAATATTTTTTCCGATTCTGACGGCAAGCATTCTCGTTGCGCCGCGCTGCAAAATCTCGCAAACGCCTTGTTCATTTTTCCGCTCAAAATGTTCCATTATAAAGTGTTCATTGTCTCCGCCGCCGCCGTTGCCCAGCCAGAAAAACAGTTCGCCCTCCCCATGCGATACGTGCAGTTCATCGGAGCCGGAAATCACCTTGACCGGTTGCCCATTCATAGACGTAATCGTAACGAGTTTGTGTTCCGGAAGCTGGTAGAACAGCGCATCTTCCATAAGCGGTTCGTCCGGCGTCTTTTGCGGGTAGCGTTTGTAGCGCACATTCCATTCGCCGTCGCCGTCATTGTCCCAGCTCGACGTTTTGCCGCCGAACGGGTGGTACTCCTCCGTAAAGTCGATGACTGTATCAGCGTTTGTATCGATTTGAATCATTTTAAGATAGATGCCGGGATTTTCTTCGGCCATGCCGAACAGCGTCGCCGTAAGCGCGGACGAATCGTCAATGCCGCTTGCCGCACGTTTTTTCGGCGCGTAGCCGAATGTTTCCGTCGTCTCAAAAATCCCATCGCCATTGTTGTCTACCGAACGCATATAAGGAATGCCCTTGTCAAACAAAGTTCTCGCGTACACCTTGCCGCCGCAGCGGTAGTCGGCCGTTTGTCTTACGCCGTCGAGCACCGAAAAGTGAATGATCGCCCCGTCCCGCTCCGCAGACGGCACTTCATACGACGAACAGACGGCCAAAAGATTCTTCCATTCGACTGCGGGCGTTTTTTCAAGCACGCGCGGCACAAAAAACACCGTTCCCGCAAGCTTTTTTGCCGCAGGGAGCGCCTGCATTTCAAACGGCGTCCACTTGAACGTTTCATTGAGCAAGTTGAATTTCTTTGCAAATCCGGCCTTCTGCACGTCCGCTTTGAAGATAACTTGCACGGCATACGGAAAAGTTCCGTAAATAAGCTGCAAGTTTTCAGTCGGAACGGCAACATTGAGCGGTACGCCGAAATCGCATTCAGCGCGCCATTCAATTACCCCGTCGTGTTCTTTATCCCATGCAACCAGCTGCGGCCGCCCTCGCGCATACTGCACGGTCATGTTCGGTTCGCCGTCGCCATCGGTATCCTGCGTAATAAGACCGTTGTAGGAATCAAGATGAATTTTTACGGACGCAATGGTTTCGCGCTTGGTAATGAGCGAAAGCATATCGTTGAGGTCTTCGAGCGGAATCATGGCGTCGGCGAATTCGCAAAAATAATCCCACGCTTCCTGCTGAGAGGCGATGCCTGCCCGCAGCGCGGCGACCGCATAGAGCGGATGCGACATACCGTGCGCGGCAAATGCGTTGAGCATCCGCGTTTGTTTTTCTCCGCTTGCAAAAAGCGCCGCATAAATCTCAAGCTCGGCATCAGGCGCATCGTAAGACGGCATTCGGGCGATGAATGTGCCTGCTATTTCTTGAACAAGGGCAGCATTCGTGCCGGCGACGCGGTGATTTATGCGGCGGAGCGCATATTCTTGCTTAAAAAAAAGGCGAGGAAAGCGGGAGTCTTCCGGATAAATTTTCCGCGCCGCATCAATTTTTCCGCGCGCCGTTTGAATTCCTGCCGCCGTCCGCATCCGGTAGGAGGCTTTTGCACGGATGAATTCGGCATCGGATGAATGGATAAAGGGAGCTGAGTCGAGCGTTTCGATCGCCGCGCTGTATTTTCCCGTATCGCAGAGGATGTCCGCATACAAAATCCGCGCCCCATCCCGATTGTAGTCAACCCATTCTTCACCGGCCAGCGCATGGGCGACCAGCGACAGGGCATCCGCTTTTGGAAAACCGAGCGCCGTTTTTGCAGCCGCTTCCATATACCACAAGTCAGCGACGGAGCTGTCATACGCAATACCAAGCGAAGCGTTGGAGAGAGCGCCCTCAAAATCCTCCGATTCAATACACGATTCGCACAATTTTAGGTAGCGCACCGCCGTTTGCCGGTTCGCCTTTTTGAGCGAATTATCCTCCGCATACAGCAGGGCTGGTATTCCGCTCAAAAAAAACACTATGCTAAAAAAAACAAAGGATTTGCCGCTCATGTCGATCTCCTTACAATCCAATCTGGAAACCCCAGTACGCTGCCTGCAATGCACACAATCTCCTGCGATTTGTCGGCAATGTCCTGCACAATCGGAATGAGCGGACGCACTCGGGATGGAACGCGCCAATCCGAAAAAACGCCTGCTACGGAACGCAATTTTCCGTCCGCTGTCCGCACCTCGTCCGCTTGCTGCCTGCTCCGGATGCACACGGGAAGATGCAGGCCGCACAGCTGCAAGCCGTCCGCGCTGTCGCCAAAGCGGAGTTCCGTTGCCCCGCCGCTTGATAAAACAGTTACCGTTCCTCCCGGCAGCGCATACGTACCAGTTTTTTCGATTATAACAAAAAAGCATAATTCAGTCGCTAGATTTTTTTGCTTTTCGACCGAAATATAACTCCGGCAGGCAGATACGGCGATTCCGGCGGCCGAGCGGGAAAAGGTTTCAGCATCGGCAGCCAACGCTTTTTCAGCAGATTCGATGAGGGAATACGGAATGCGCCGTTCTGTTTGCAGCATACTGAATGCCCGAAAAAAAAGCCGACGACGGACTGCCGGATGGCAGGCCGCAAAGGTTTTTCTGTCCATGCAAAGCGCTTCGTCGGCCTGTTCCCACGGGTAACGCGCCGCAATTGCCTCCAGCGCCTCTTCGTCTTCCGCATATTTTTTTGCACCAACAAGTACCGCAGAAGCCCAGCCTGCAAACTTGTCATCAAGAATCGGAAGAAGCGCATGACGGATCCGATTCCGGAGATAGGATTGATCGTAGTTTGTGCTGTCGGTGCGCCACTTGATGCCTTGCGCGGTGAGGTACGCCTCAATTTCTGTGCGCGTGATGCCGAGCATGGGGCGCACGTACCGCTGTCTGACGGCCGGCAAGTCGCCCTGCGTACCCTGTAAAAAGCGCATCAGCTGCGTTTCGAGCCGGTCGTTTTTATTGTGCGCAAGGCAAAGGCAACCGGCATTTTCATTTTGCATAAACTCGTCAAAAGCTTTGTAGCGCAAAAAGCGCGCCGCCTCTTCAAGCCCATTCTTACGAGCGCCAGCAGTTGCCTGAACGACTCCCCGTTCAAATGTTTTAATGGAAAGTTTTATGTTAAAACCCTGCCTTTGGAGAGAATTGCACAAGTTTGCGACAGAGGCCGCATCGCCTGCCGTCTCTTCCGGCTGACGGATATTATGGTTGATGGAGATAACTTTGAGCGCGCATCCCGAATCGGCAAGAATATGGGTAAGCGCGACAAGGAGCGCACTTGAATCTGCCCCGCCTGAAACCGCTACGCCTATAGCAATATGCGCCGCGTTAAAATCATACGCTGATATACCGCACCGTGTAAGCGCGGAGCTAATGCGTCGTTCAAATGCAAGAGTATCGGTCGCGTTCTTCTTCACAGATGCTCAGGCTATAAAAATAAGAAAGAAGCGCCGATGTTAGGCGGCGCTCCTTAATACAGCCGTTATATCGCTATAACGTATCTTTCGATAATATATAAAATTAGCGGGCAGGAGAAATGCTCACTAGCTGCGATTCACCGTCAGTTAAAACCGCAACGTCCTTCCCCAACGCCAAATCCTTTACTTTTAACGAATCCCCAATATTCAGCGGAGCGACATCTGCAACAATACGCTCCGGTAAATTCTTTGCCGTTGCCTGTATTTTAACTGAAGGCGTATGCTTTAAGAGGAAGCCGCCTTTCAGAACACCTGCTGGAGTTCCAGAATACTGCACCTTCATCATTGCCGTAACCTTTTGATCATCGGCAGGAACAAAAAAATCTGCGTGCAGAACTTTGTCGCTCCGGATTTCATATTCAGTGTCCTGTATTAAAGCAGTGAGGGCAGCGCCGCCGTCAATTTTAAGATCAATCGTAGTAGTTGCCGTGATTGAACGCCATACCTTATTAAATTCTACAGCATCAATATCAAGCATGGTAGACTCACCCTTTGAATTATAAACAACAGCTGGTATATGACCTGCTGCCCGCATACGTTTTGCAGCCGCTTTACCGTAGCTTTTCCGGGTAGAAGCATTAATTACCAATTTAGCCATTTTCGGAACTCCTTCATAAATAAACAAAATTCTCTATATTTCTGGGACGACAGGATTCGAACCTGTGGAATGACGGCACCAAAAGCCGTTGTCTTACCGCTTGACGACGTCCCATAGTATTCTTTTTTAATCGGACTAATCCGTTTGCTCAAGACTGCAAATAAAAGCTCAGATACGCTTACTCACTGTCTTCATCGCCACATTTTTAATTTCCATATAATTACTGCACTGCAATACAGTTATACCCCTGCGCTTTGAGCGCATTTACGGCAGCTTCCGCATCCGCACTGGAAGCGAATACTCCATATACCGTTGAACCAGAACCGGACATTTCGCTAAAAAGCGCCCCATTTTGTTTGAGCGCTGCCAATCCTTTTTTTACTTCCGGCATTTTATCTGCAAGCACTTCCGTAAAATCATTTCTAAACGTCCAAGAACGAACCGGCCCATTATAAATAGTCTCAATTTCCGACAGCAACGGCCCATTGCTCTTTCGTCCTAATCTATCAGCGGCATCGATCAATGTATACGCTTCTTTTGTCAAACTAACAACCGGCAGAAAAACAAGAACAAAAAATAGATTGCGCCGACATTCTATATTCTGCACCTTTTCTCCGCGCCCAGTTACAATAGCAACTCCTGTTTGACAGTGAAGAAAGAAAAAAACATCGCTTCCTACTTTGTTCGCAATAGTATCAAGCTGATCGTTACTCAACATAATACCAGTGAGGCGCTCCAGTCCCCTAATAAGGGCAGCTGCATCTGCAGAGCCTCCCCCCAGCCCGCTTCCCTCTGGAATACATTTTTTTAGTTCAACAAAAACCGAGGGACACCAGCCCACTTCGCTTCTAAAGGCATCATACGCAGCCGTAATCGTGTTTTTTGCCGGCAACTGCATAGATCGGCAAGATACAAGACAACGTCCGCTCCCATCAATAATCTCAACCGTTAGTTTATCACGCAAATTAACCATCTGAAAAATCCCTTCTATAGGATGGAACCCATCCCCCCGAAGAGGAAACACTTTCAGACCGATATTTATTTTTGCCGATGCAAAAACAGAAAACCGCTTACTATACACGATTCTTGCTATTATAATGATTTTATGTTTTATGTCAAATGAGGAAAAGTTGGGGAGCACGGAACTGAAGTTTTCGAAAAAATGATACTTACAGTGAATAAAGAATGCATTTTTAGAAAAAATTGCAATTTTTTTTTTTGAACATTTTACGAATATCCGCAGCGTCAAAAACTATCACGTGACCGAAACAACGTGTACCTACGTCAATAAAGTAGACACAAAAAATGCTCGTTTAAGCCGAAAGTTTTTCATGCTACTGAATAAACCGCATCGGAAGTCTGTAGTTCAGACTTGAATGAATGCGCTTGCGGGTATACCAATGATCTAATTCGCATTGTAAGCGAATTTTGAATCTTCATACTTTCTAAGAACCTGTTTAGAGTTTGCCATGTACCTAGTTTAAACTAATTAAACGAAATAATTTTCATATATTTCAGGTCTTTTCCAAACAGTGAGACGTAAAACGAAGCTTTGTTTAGCTTAAAAACAGAGGTTTCTTTGGAAAAACAAAAAACGCAAAGTTTATTCTGCTCTGAAATTTGAACCGTTATCATAAAAGAGCAGTCCTCTGTTTTCAAAAGCCGAAAGGCAAAAGAAGAGAGGATAGCATCGGACAAAACGCCGTTGAACCAGCGCGAGCTTGCTATGCAGTGCGAAATACAGGAGCTTAAAAAAGCAAGGTTTAACTGCGGCAACAAAATAATGTCGCCGCAGTCAAACGCCACGTTTCCTCATCGGAAACGAGCTTATTAACAGGTGCGCTTATCAGCGCACGAATTGAACGCCTTCCAAAGTTTACACTTTGTTCAGTTGTTCAATCTTAAGGAACGAAATACTCAAGGACGCACTCGTTTTTTTCGTAGACCGGAAGAAGTAAGTACGCCAAGGTTATTCAGCTACATCTTGGAGAACGCAAAAAAGGAGAGCGTGTACCCGGTTGTAAGTATGTGCAAAACCTTAAAGGTGCGCGAAACAGTTTTTTACAAGTGGAAGCGGAACCATACAAAGATGAAATGCTGGCAACTTCTTCTGGTCGAAATACATAAGATTCTTTCACAGGATGCAGAAAACGATAATTACGGAATAGAGCGAATACGATTGGCACTTGAGCAACAAGGCATAAAAGTTTCGCACTCGACAGTAATCAGAGTAATGTTCATTGCTGTTAGTTGTGATGTTTAAAGTGTAAGTCATTTCAGAACAAAGACTTACACTTTAAAATCGTAGGTCATCTCTAAAATCCAGCAAGGTTTTAGAGATGACCGCCTGCATAAGAGGGGCACTGGCGGACTTATCAAAGCCGATAGAAAGGCTCACAGATCTGAAAATCTTTTGAAAGGAGACTCTTGCGCAGATTCGCCTAACAAGAAATGGCTGACCGATATAGCTCTCATTTCCGTGCAAAGATGGGAAACTGTACATTGCGCCGATGATGGACTGCTTTGCAGGAGAAATATAGCTAATTGCCTTCTAAAACGGCATCCAGAGCCAGAGAAACGGAGCCATAAAGATGAACACAGCCAGCA
>CAUTOX010000073.1:0-11855 GCA_963539665.1 uncultured Treponema sp. | reverse complement strand
AAGCAATAATTGTGCTGATATTTATTTTGAACACTGCCGCAGTCTGTGTCAATGAATGTCCTTCTTTTGCATATTCAAGCACCCGCAGTCTTAAATCTCTATCATACGACATAGCTTGAGTATAATGGGGGGCACTTGTATTTTAAGACAAATAGCTATATCGATGAAACCGGAATCCAGACGCAGATGTATCGCCAATATGTGCGCAGTAAACGAGGAAAATGGTTAAATATTCGCATCAGCGGCAAGCAGCATACTCGTATTGGGCTTGTTGCGGCGGAATGCGCAGGTAAATTGATTGCCCTTTTCAGTATGGAGGGACAATGACTGACATTTTATTCGAGAGTTGGTTTGAAAAGACGCTGTTGAAAAAACTGCCCAAAGAGCGTGTCATTCATCATGGACAACGCAGCGTTTCATAAAAAGAGGTTTTGCAGAACCTTGAGGGGAAATACTCGCAAACCTTGACTTTCCTGCCGCTGTATTCAACGGAACAAAGTGTGAGCTTTAGAAGGCGTTCAATTCATGTGCAGATAAAAGCGCACCAGTTAAACCTTGCTTTTTTCAGCTTCTGTATTTCCCGCTGCATAGCAAGCTCTCTTGTTCAACGGCGTTTTGTCCGATGCAATCTTCTCTTCTTCTGCTTTTCGGCTATTAGGGACTGGAGGCTGCACTTTATGATAACGGTTCACACCTGTGTAAATACCTTTATTGCCATTTTACAAGACAATTAGCTATGCACTGCACTTTCCCACATTTTCACACTTTATTTCCGGCGCGTCGTTTGCTCGTTTGTGGGGTACTGCGGCGAATGCAGAAGGCCGCGCCGCTTGTCCGGTAAAACGTGCGGCGCAAACAACTCCTACAAGGGCAATGCCGTTTTGCATTCTATGGCATGGTACGCCGCTGTCATCTGTTTTACCGAATTCTGAAAGGTAATACGAGCCAAGAGAACTCATGGCTTAAAAGTCAGCAAATCTTGCTGCCGTCGGTAAAAACGCAGCGTAAGCGGCATTCCCTGACGGCCTCTGCATTCGGGCGTACAATTCCGCCATCGCATCAGCCATCGATGGCTGCGGCGCCGACGTTCATGCTGGCAAGGAATGCGTTATTGTCTTTTGATTTTTTCATGCGGCCGAGCAAAAGTTCAAGAATCTCCGCATCATCCATCGGATTGAGCACCTTCCGCAATACCCACAATCTCTGCAATTCGTTTTCCGTGAGCAGCAGCTCTTCTTTGCGCGTTCCGGATTTTTTAATATTGATGGCCGGAAACAGCCGCCGCTCGGCAAGTTTTCTGTCGAGGTCGATTTCGCTATTGCCCGTCCCTTTGAATTCTTCAAATATCACTTCATCCATCCGGCTGCCGGTTTCAATCAGTGAAGTTGAAATAATCGTCAGCGAGCCGCCCTCTTCGACATTTCGCGCTGCGCCGAAAAACCGCTTCGGTTTATGGAGCGCGTTGGAATCGACGCCGCCGGAAAGCACTTTGCCCGATGTCGGCACCGTCTGGTTGTACGCGCGCGCAAGGCGGGTAATCGAATCAAGGAAAATTACCACATCCCGCTTGTGCTCAACGAGCCGTTTTGCCTTCTCAAGCACCATTTCCGCAACCTGCACGTGCCGCGTTGCCTGCTCATCAAAGGTGGACGAAATAACCTCCGCCTTAATAGACCGCTCCATTTCGGTTACTTCTTCAGGCCGCTCATCTATAAGCAAAACAATGAGATAGACTTCAGGATGATTGGCGGTAATGGCGTTCGCAATCCGCTGCATGAGCGTCGTCTTTCCGGCCTTCGGCGGCGCAACGATAAGCAGCCGCTGCCCTTTGCCGATCGGGCTGAACAAATCGACAATGCGCGTGGAAAGTTCTGTCGAAACCGTTTCGAGGCGCAGCTTTTCCTTCGGGTAAAGCGCTGTAAGATTTTCAAAAGGAATCCGCGTCTGCGCAACGCGCGGCTCATCAAAATTGACCGATTCAATCCGCATCAAGGCAAAAAAGCGTTCCCCTTCCTTCGGCGAACGAGTCTGCCCGTACACGGTATCGCCCGTTTTCAAATTGAAAAGACGAATCTGGCTTGGGGAAATATAAATATCATCCGGCCCCGGCAGGTAGCTATTCTGCGGACTGCGTAAGAATCCGTAGCCGTCTGGCAGGATCTCAAGCGAACCGCTTGCAAAAATGATGCCGCCATGTTCCGTGTGCGCCTTGAGCGTGGCAAAAATGAGCTCCTGCTTCTTCATCGGGGCAAGATCGTCCGCGCTGAAACCGTATTTCATCGCAAGATCGCGCAGCTCGTGCATTCCCATTGCAGTCAAATCGTTGATAATAAGCTGCGGCTGCTTTTCATCGTTGTCGCTGCCTACCGCATTGAAAATCGAGTGAGCCGGCATACCGGTAGGAACTGTCAGCTCGGAACGCGCATACGAAGTACGCCGAACCGGACGGCGAACGCCGGCAGCAGCGTTATGACGAGAAGGCGCCCCCGACCAATTGCGGCCGCCGGAAATCTGATGCTCAAACCTGCTTCCGCCGATTGCTTCCGTTTCACCTTCCGGAGAATCCGCTGTACGCTCGCCTTGAGCCACACGAATAACCGCTTTACGCCGCGGGCGGCCAACAGGTCGAGATGGTTCTGTATGTTCGGCGGAAATGTTTTCTGAATAATCGGCGGACTTTTCATCATGTTGCGGTTCCGATGTAAAACTTTCATCATTATCAGTAATTTTATCTGATGTTTCAAAAGATGCAGGTTGAGATTCAAAATCAAGCTGGGATTGCCCCGCCCCAGTTTGTTCTTGAGCCTCGTCTTCTGCAAGACGTGTTTTTAAGGCCATTAGAAAAACTCCATTTTCTTAATAGGAATGTATAGGAAAATCGTAAGATTAATTAAAACAAAGGTGTGAAAACCTCAGATTTGCTGCATATTGCCAGTTTTATATGAGTCTGTCAAGGCAGAGATGAGAGTGTGCACGGAAAATAATTTTCTCTCCGCCTCTATTTAAACGGCAAACAAAATGCTATAGCAGGGCCCAGCATGAAAGTACAATAAATTGTCTTGTAAAAACACAGCAAAGGTATCTACTGCCAAACACTATTGGCATATACAGCTGGCAGTATTCTTCTTTGCAAGTAAAAACATTGGAGGTACCTACACGAGCTTAGCTTTTATCCTAAAAACAGTTATTCATTAGACCTGTTCTGAAACTGAAGTTATCGAACAGGTCTATTTTATAAGGCTCCCGCCATACATTCCGCCACCCAGCGGCTCTTCAACGTTGACATCGGCGCTGCCGCTCAGTAGGCTCTTGCTGACTGGATTAGAATATGAGGGGCGCTGCGATGGAAAATATGAGAAACTATGTACCGAATATCGATGACAAGAAACTTGAAACAGTTTTGGAAATAAAAAATGCCTATGACAGCGGGCGCATGAGCCTTGAAGAAGCCAAGCGCCTCCTTCGGGAGAAGGTGAAGACGCTGACGCCGGCGGAAATTGCGCTTTCCGAGCAGGAACTCAAGGAATTTGAAGACGACGAATGCCGGAAAGAGAATATTCAAAAAACGCTCCTGCTCTTTGAAGATATTATGGATACGTCTCGGCCCGCGTTGCCGGATGACCACCCGCTGATGCGCTATTACCGTGAAAACGACGCAGTTTTGGGCATCATGCAGGAAATCGAGGATCTCGTTCAATATCCGCTCATTAAAAATCAGTGGCTTGAAATTTATGACCGGCTCTCCAAGTATAAGATTCATTTTTCTCGTAAACAAAACCAGCTGTATTCACTTTTGGAGCGCAAAGGCTTTGACCGGCCGACGAAAACGATGTGGACGTTGGATGATTTTGTTCGGGACGAGATAAAAAATGCGCGCGCTTTGCTGGATGCGGATCAAGATGATGCGTTCATCGCGGCGCAGGCGGCAATCATTGCGGACGTACGCGATTTAGCGGCAAAAGAAAACGCGATTTTGTACCCGACGGCGCTTGTATTGATTCGCCCTGATGAATTTGAGGAGATGAAAGAAGGCGATCGGGAAATTGGGTTTGCGTGGATTGAGGGCGATGCGGATAGGCGCGATGCGGCAAACGCGCCGGAAAACAAGAATCCGGATGGCGCACAGGACGGCTTTACCGCAGAGTTGATGCAGCTTTTGCAAAAATACGGCTATGCGGCCGGCTTCCGCGGAGAAAGACTGCCGGTTTCGACCGGCAACCTGACGCTCGAGCAGATAAACTTAATCTATAAGCATCTGCCAGTTGACATTTCCTACGTCGATGAAAATGAGCTTGTCTGTTTTTATTCCGACACGGCGCATCGGGTGTTCCCGCGCAGCAAAAATGTTATCGGGCGGAAGGTGCAAAATTGCCATCCGAAGGCGAGCGTACATATTGTAGAAGAGATCATTCAAAAGTTTCGGAGCGGAAATGAGGATTTTGCGGAGTTTTGGATCAATAAACCCGATCTTTTTATTTACATTTGCTACGTCGCTGTGCGCGATGCATCCGGCGCTTTCCGCGGCGTACTTGAAATGATGCAGGATTGCACGCATATCAGAAGTCTTGAAGGCTCCCGGACGCTTTTGACGTGGGATGATGCGCAGAAGTCGGCTGAATCGGAAGCGGCTGCAACAAAGGAGGGCGTTTCTCCGCCTGCACACGTTTCCGAAGAGGCATCCGCCGCGGCCAAGCTGCTTCCGCTGTCGGCGGAAACAAAACTATCCGATTTGCTTGCGGCCTATCCTCAGCTGAAAGCCGAACTTCCGGCGATAAATCCTGCATTCAAGATGCTGCAAACGCCGCTTGCCCGGATTATGATTCAGAAGGCGACCATCGCGATGATGAGCGAGCGGAGTCAAATGCCGCTTGACGAACTGCTTGCCGCGCTGGAAAAACGAATTCAGGCGCAGTAGCAACGCCGCGCACTCCCGCAAAAGGGCTGGCGGCATCCGATTTTCCTGTAAAATGAAGCGGCGCCCCGCAATTCGGAAAAATACGGGGCAGCGCGCCTCTTTTATTGCGGCTCTGGGCTGCATTCAGCAGTTTGGGCATGGCGGAGGAAGTACAAGACGGTTCGTATCCGCTCCTGCGGAACGTGCAAGAGGTCGGCAGCCGCGCGTTTATAACAGGCAAGCTGCGCATAGTGACGCTCCGGTTCAAACGCGGCATCCGTTTTATAGTCAATAATCGCGTAGGTTTGGTCGGCGTTTTCAAAAACCAAATCCATTGAACCGGAGATAATCGCGCCGCCTCCGCCGGAGTTTTTAAATCCCCATTCTGCGCGGTAAAAGCGTCCGGCATTTTTTGCCACAAGAAACGCCCTGCCTGTTTCCGATTCAGCAAAACCCGTACAGAGCCGTATACATTCTGCTGCAGCCGCGTTCCCCTTTGCCGCTTCTATGCCTTTGAGCAGCTCGGCAGGAGGCTCATACGATTCGATGGGACTGCCGTACGCCCACTTATACAGGCAGTCGTGTACAAGCGTACCGAAATCCGCAGGAGACAGGCCTGACGCAGCGGCTCCCGCATCCGATTTCAAATGCATCGGCGCATCATTAGATGGATGCTGATACGATTCAAGCGAACTTGGATGTATCCTCCGCTCGGCAGACGGCACGCATTCTACCGTACCGGCAGCGGCATAGACGCGCTCTTTTTCCGCCGCGTCAAAACGGCTCTCCGCAGCGCGGGCATTTTCTCTGTTATACAAAACGGTTACTTTTTGAAGCGGCATAAACGTAATGTCGAACGGTTTGCAGCCTTCAAACAAAGCGTTCGGAATCTCCTCATCGCTCGTTAAAACATCCGGATAATAAAAATCCGTTATGTTTTCAAGGAGCGATTTTGATTCGATCGTCGAATGCTTTTTCGCCTCGCCGACAATATAGACCGACTGCTCGGCGCGGGTAACGGCGACATATAAAATCCGCTTAAACTCCGCGCGGTTTTTCCTTTCTGCGCGCTCCTTTTGTCTGAGGTAAAAATAATCTTCCGCGCCGTTTCGCGGTTTTAAAGAAACGCCGGTCGCCTCATCAAAAAAAAACGCACTCTGTTGGCCGCCTGCGCGCGGTTTTTGAAAGCAGCCGAAGATAAAGACGTGCGCAAATTGCAACCCCTTGCTTTTATGAATCGTCATAACCTGCGCCGCATCCCCTTTTTCAATCGGATATTCAATATCGCCTGCGGAAATATCGCTCTGTTCTGCAAGCGCGCGCTTTTCCTCTTCCCGCAACGAAGCAAGCTGATCGACAAACCACGCAGGACTTTTTCCGGCGGCATCGCATTCCCGCGCAAGCTCAAACAGCAGGTCAAACTGTTCCCCCAGCAAATCGACAGTCGGATTCGCCAGCGTCTCATAACGGTAACCGGTGTCGTACCACAATGCTTCCACCGTAACGGTCAGCGGGCGGCTTAAAACCTGATGCTTGTTTTCCGCATAATACGATGCGGCGCGAAGATATTTTTCAAAGTCATCCGCTGCAAGCGCCTCCCGCAGCGCATCCGTCTTGTCCTCCGCAAACGGCAGCGCGTTTTCAAAGACGGCGAGCGCGGCAAGCGTGCCGTTTATGCTCATGCCGGTAAACGGAGCGCGTAAAACGGCGGCAAACGCCGCAGCATCGGAAGGGTACACGCACAGGCGGATGAACGCATACGTGTCGTTGACAATTGCTTCGGAAAACACGCCCTTTTGCACATCAACCGTATAGGGAATGCCGAAGCGGTTGAGCCAATTCGTAAGCGTTGCGCGGTGCGTCCGGCGGAAGTCGAGTATTGCAAAGGATGCGTAGGATTTCTTATCTTCCGGCAGCGCGTCATAGAGCGACCGGATTTTTTCGGCGATAAAATACGCTTGCTGATTTACCGAATTTAAATATTCGGCCGCATCGGATGCGCCGCGCTTTTTTTCTGCGTCAAGAACATTTTGATTGACAAGGCAGACGTGAATGGGCGCCGAATCGGCATTTAAAACGGCGGGGGCGCATTCGGCATGGGTTTTCGCATCCAGCTTTTTTGCACAGGAGGAAAGCGGATAAGCGGCTTCAAACGTATCTTCCGGTTCCGCGTCAAAGACAGCCGGATTCCGCCCGCTCCCGTCCGCGCCGAATCCGCCGAACAACAAATTGAATGCCGACAGCAATTCCGGCGAAGAGCGGTAGTTGTATACCATTTTGAGCGCCGGAACGCGCAAATCGTCCGTCAGTTCATTGAACACAGATACGTCTGCGCCGCGGAACTTGTAAATCGACTGCTTTTCGTCTCCGACAAAAAAAAGTTTATCCTGTACAAGCTTATCTTTAAGCGTTTGCCGAATTGCATCGGGCTGCTGCGTAAGCGGCGGAATATCCGCTAGAACGTCAGCGCGCTCAGAAAGCAGGAAGAGCAGGTCGCGGTTTTTCGCATTATTATCCTGAAACTCGTCGATCATGATTTTTGAATACGCTTGCTTTTCCTCCGCGCGGATGTCTTTTTGCTCGCAAAGAATTTTCAACGCCAGCTCAGACACATCGCGGAAGGTGAGCTTGCCTGTCCGCCGTTTTTTTCCGTCAACTTCCGTCTTAAACTCGTCCAGCAGCGCGAAAAACCGCTTAGTGTGCGCATAGCTGCCAATAAATGCCGCAAGCGGAAGTAACTCCGCCGCAATGAACGCGCCAAGCGCCTTATGCGCGGCAGCCGTTTCTTGCAGCAGCTTCGGCAATTTGCCCCTTCTGCCGGTTTTAAGTGCGGCAACCTGTTCCGCCCAGCGAGAAAGAGAAGCAGCTCCGTCCGCAATGCGCGGATCGTTTTCTATGTCATCCGGTTCGGTAATGCGGAATGTTTCCGGCATATCCGACAAAAGCGCGGTCAGCGCATCAAAATACGGATCGTTTCCGTCCGCGCGGCTTTCTTCAATGCTTGCAGAAAGGTCTCTAACAAGGGAATGCAGCGCGGATATTCCGGCATTCCACGATTCAGCAATAATTTTTTTCTGCACTGCAAGAAAACTGACGAAGATTCCTTCATCATCGGCAAGCGACGAGCAGCGTTCGATAATCTTGGCAAAATGATTTTCCGCAAAATCTTGCAGCTTGCCGGCTTCGGCAAAAAACTGTACGGCAGGATCGTTACGGCGTTTCAAGATGAAGGGAAAGGCCGCGTCTTTGATGCTGCGGCTGCTGTCGGAAGAACCGGCGGAAAAGTCGGGGCGGATGCCGTAGCGGGCAGCTGCCTTCCGCACAAGGGCGGCGCAGTACGAATCGAGCGTCTGTATGTGCGCTCCGGCAAATGAGGCGGCCGCCTGCATAGCGTTTTTCTTTTCTTTTTCCGGAACATCGGGGTGCGCGGCAAAGTATTTGAGCGTTTCGTAAATGCGGCTGTACATTTCCGCTGCGGCTTTGTTCGTAAAGGTGAGCGTTAAAATCTCTTCCGCCGGAATGTCTTTCGACATCACAAGCCACGCAAAGCGCGTTGCAAGCGTCTGCGTTTTTCCTGAACCGGCTCCCGCTGCAACGACAGTATTTTCCGTCCGGCAGCACACCTGTTTTTGCACCGCGTCAAGCGTGCGTTCAAGCAGCGAAAGATATGCGTATCGCTCGCTCATCATCGGCCTCCCTGCGCCGCGCGGGCAATCGGCGCGGCGGCAATGCGGTAGCGCGTCCGGCAGATGCCGGCGTAACTGCATCCTGTGCAGTTTTCAAATGGTTGGACACTGTTATAGCGGTCGGAGGAATCGGTAAGCGGCGTCAAATCAGCGCGTTCAACTTTGTCGTAAAAACGCTCCGCATAGGCTAAAAACGCCTCGATAGACGGCTGAAAGTCCTCCGGCGTTTTCGCGCCGCTCCGTCCTTTTTTTTCCGAATCAACGATGACGGCGCTTTTTTTGTTCCGCACAGCGAAAAAGAGCGCCTTCGCCGTTTCTTTTTGCTTCTGCGCGTCAATTAAAAAAACGTACAGCGCAATTTGAAAGTCAGAAAGCAGCCCGTCTTTATCGGCAATGCACGCTCCGATGGACGGCGTTGCGCTCTCCGTATTCTTATAATCGATGATAAATGAATCTCCGTCAGACAGCACGCAATCAATGCGGCCGGAATACTGCCAAAGCCCGCGCGGATCCGGAGCGGAAAACCATTGTTCAAGCGCGTCAACCGCCGTCCCGCCAAAGCCGCCGTCTTCCCGCTTTTTGAGCATGACATGGAGGAAGTCAAGGATGCCGGAAGCGATTGCGCGGCTCTGGCACAAAAGCGCCTCTTTTGCAAGCGCGCTTGCGGCAAATGGCATCTCCGGACTGCAAATGACGGCGCGGGTAATCGCCGTAAGCTCCGCGTGAATCTCTGCTTCTTCGGTAAAAACGCCGTCGGCTCCGACAGCAGGCAGGCGCTTTCCTTCGTCCTGATAGGGGCGCATAAACCGTTCAAGCACGGCATGATTGATAATCCCCATATCGAATACCGACATTAAATCCGTATCAAGCGAATCTTCTTTGAGCGCAAGAACGGTGTTAAAAAGCCACTTCCGCGGACACGGAAAAAAACTTTTCATGTCGGATTGCGTAATCGTCATGCAGCGCGGCGCATCCGTCCCCCGCCGGCGGTTTTCAAAGAGCGTAAAATGCGCTTTCTGTATGACTATTGGGGCAAGCGGATGGTCAGCCGCGCCTGAACGCGAAGCCTTCCAGCGCGTAAAGGCATCTTTTTGCCGAGCGGTAAAACGCGCCGGAGCGTCTCTGCGGCCTAAAAACCAGTCGCGTTCGCTTTTGATAAAGTCGTCCGTATCAAGGGCGGTGAGCGGGCTTTCATTTTTTTTCGTCTTATGAAGCGTCAGCGCGTTGTGCGCAATCGCAAAGCCCGAAAAGCTCTGCTCGCCGTAAGAAAAAATCGTTTTGCCGCCGGAATCTTTTGCATACAGCCGAATAAAATATGCCGATGCATCCGCCTCCCATGCGCCGTCAATGCGGAGCGCGCGCCGTTTGGCCGCGCTTAAAAACGGCAGATAGCCGTACTGCACCGAAAGATTTTTCTGCGAAGCGTCAATGACAAAGTGAAAGCGAAAATGCGCTTCCGCTGCAAGCCGGTAGGGAAAGACAGAAATGCCGTTAATTTTTTCCTGCGGGCGGTAGGTTTTCGAGGCAAGTTCATTCAAAAAGAAGTCGTATGGACGCAGAATCGAAAGGTTTGCGGCGCGCGCATACTTTTTCTGAATGTCAGCCAGCGCGGACAGCTCAACAATGCAGCGGCTGATAATACTGTCTGCGGCGGGAGAAAAACCGTCGGCGGCAAGGTAATGCGCCTTAAACTCAAACCACGCCGCGCGTACGCCGTCAAAGTCGGATGCCTCGCACATCCGAATAATGTCGTTTTTAAGGCTGCGATAAAAGCGCAGCTCAAGTTCGCATCCCGAAGCTGCCCGGAGCGACTCCTCCCACACATCAACTTGCGTGCCGTCCGAATCAGAGTACGGACACAAACAGCGCATCCGGCTCCCTTCGCGCACAAGATTTTCCTTGAGCGTACGGAAATCCAGCGCGGCAGAGCGTTCCTCCGTATCAAAATCATTTTCCTTCCATGGTATATATTCATTTTGCAAAAGCGAGCGGACGCTCTCAAACGAAAAATCGGAGGCATAGCATTCTTTAATCTGGTTAAAAACCGCTCCGGCTCCGTTTGCCGAAAGCGGAATGCCGGAACGAATGATAAACGGCACGCAGTAATTTTTAAGTTCCCGCTCAAGATAGGGGCGATAGGTTTCGATGTCGGGGACGTTGAGCGCAATATCAATCCAGTCCGCCTCTTTTTCTTCAACGAGCGTTCGGATTTGCAATATCGTGCGGCGAAGTTCCGTCCGCGCGTCCGCATATTTATAAACGGCAGGAGCAGCGGCGGCATCCTTCATGCGGACAAGCACGACGTTTTTTGCCGCCTCAAGGCATTCGCGGTATTCGGCAAAGTCTTCTAAAATCTCAGGATACAAAATGACAAAGGTTTTACGCGCGTCATGCAAGGCAGGCTCTATCCATGCCTGTTCAAACAGCCTGTTCGCATCCAAAAAACTGCGGTATCGCTCATATAAAAGAAGATAATCGTGATTTTCCGCATCAAAATCCGGCTGCGGCACGAACTGTTCATACCGGTCATGCCACAATTGAAGCTGCGGCAGCATCGTAGAAATCCAATCGGTAAAGGACTGAGATTCTGCGGCGAACGCGGGCGAAATGATGCGTTTAAAAAGCGGAGCGCCGTTCAGGGCTGCCTCCGCGTTTTCTGCAATCAGCGAAGAGACAAAAAACTTCCGAAGCAGCGACGGCACGGCAGTCCGCCCGTCAAGCGCAGTACACAGATGCTTGGACTTAAAGCTATCCCATGCGATGAATCGTTCAAGCGCAACGGCAGCTACCCCCGACTCATCCGCATGGCTTACCGCCCAATCCGACCACGTATCAGCGGCAATATCGGAAGAAAAGACAAACACTGCGTCCGTTTGCGTAAGATATTCGGCAAAGATTCGCGGCATATCAGCAGGTTCAATCGTTTTTTCAATCATGGCCGAAGTATAATGCAAACCAAAGGGAAGTCAACCAACCCTCTAGCCTGTTTGCGAACGCAAACAGGAGCGGACTGCCCGACTTATTACCATTTTACCGCAACCATTCTAGCAGTCCGCCGCTAAGCCTGTTTGCGAATGACAAGTCTAAAATCCAGAAAAACAGTATGTTTTGAATTGCAGCATTCGCCATTCCCTTATATAATGGGCGAATGTGTTTCCAGATTAATGTTCTTGCGCTGCATTTTGCGGCATTGCATCATTCCGGCTACATAAATATATTTTCTCAGGAGGACTTGACGTTATGATGGACAAGTCTTATATTACCCCCCCCCCCCC
>CAUTOX010000072.1:0-11898 GCA_963539665.1 uncultured Treponema sp. | reverse complement strand
GGGCCGGCGGGAAAAAGCGCCTTTAGGATAGAAAGGCACTGCCGCCAGCTTCCAGCTTTGCGAGTGCGAAACTGGCGAGAGGCGTGTAGTCGGGGCATCTTGCGGGTTTGCGCTCCGCTTCGCTCTTGCCTGTTTTTGCCTATCGGCAAAAACAGGAGGCGGACGGTCGAGCGTTTTAAGTCTGTAAAATACAATTTTTCCGTCCGCCCGAGCAGCCTGCACGAAATGTCGGCCGGCGTACAGCAGATCAACAACGCCGTACAGGAAGTCAACGATTTGGCACGGAAGAATAAAGACAGCATTGAAGGGCTGGCAAGCGAAGTAAGGAAGTTTAAGGTTTAGGCAGAAGAGCAACGAGTTTGCCCCAATGCGAGCTATCTTGCCAGTTTTTGCCTACCGGCAAAAACTGGAGGCGGACGGTACTCCCATTCTAGCCCCACGCGCCTATTTCCCCGTCCGCCTGGGCAAGCTGCACGGCCATATATTCCCTTCACGATAAATAGAAGCAGCCTGCAGGGAATTGTTTCGTACAGATGGGGCATATCGTACAGGCCGCTCCTGTTTGCCATACGGCAAACAGGCTAGAGAAACGTAGCGGGCGGTCTGGCAGTTACGTCGTTCAAGAGCCATTTTTACCGCCCGACGCAAACTGACTAGGGGGAGCTGGCGGAAAAAAAGCTCTTTTAGGATAGAAGGGTACTGCCGCCAGCTTCCAGTTTCGCAAGTGCGAAACTGGCTAGAGACTCGCGGTAGGGGCATCTTGGTGGGGTGCATTCTGTTTTGGTTTTGCCAGTTTTTGCCTACGGCAAGCTGGTAAGGGACGTAATTATTGCCGTCGGAGAGTTTTTGTCTCTGGCGGCGTTTTTTTATGGGGACGAAAAAGCAACGAGTTTGCCGAATACGAGCTACTTTGCCTGTTTTTGCCTACCGGCAAAAACTGGAGGCGGACGGCCGACCCATTCTGGCCTCCACGCGCCTATTTCCCCGTCCGCCCGGGCAAGCTGCACGGCCTCGTATTCCCTTCACTATAAATAGAAGCAGCCTGCGGGGATTGGCCGGTTCCCCTGTCCGCCGCTGCGGTGTTCGCGTTAAATGCTCTATTGCTTATTTGAAAAAATCGCGCTAAATTGACAGCGGTCAATACAAAACGGCGGAGCAAGGGCTTCGGCGGAGATACAATTCTTTTATGGAGGACTTTATTATGCAGTGCAAAATCAGCAAAGTTGTGGGACGTGAAATTATCGATTCGCGCGGAAATCCAACGGTAGAAGCTGAAGTTTTTTTGGAAAACGGCGTAAGCGCCTTGGGAGCGGCTCCGAGCGGAGCGTCAACCGGCGAGTTTGAAGCGCTTGAACTGCGCGATGGAGATAAATCAAAATTCGGCGGCAAAGGCGTCAGCAAGGCTGTTGCAAATATCAACGGAGAAATAAATAAACTGCTGTGCGGCATGGACGCATCCGACATCTACGCAATTGATGCGGCAATGCTCAAAGCTGACGGCACAAAAGACAAGTCAAAACTCGGCGCAAACGCAATTCTTGCAGTTTCCATCGCCTGCGCTCGCGCGGCATCGGTTGCGCTGAACATTCCGCTGTACCGCTTTTTGGGCGGCGTAAACGGCTGCATTCTCCCGGTTCCGATGATGAATATTCTCAACGGCGGCGCGCACGCTGCAAACACCATCGATTCACAGGAATTCATGATTATGCCGATGGGCGCGCCGTCTTTCAAAGAAGGCTTGCGCTGGTGCACGGAAGTCTATCACACGCTTGCCGCAATTCTCAAAAGCAAGGGACTTTCTACAGCAATCGGAGATGAAGGCGGATTTGCGCCGGACATCAAGACAGATGAAGAAGCGTTCGGCTACATCATCGAAGCAATTGAAAAAGCGGGTTACAAGCCGGGAACGGATTTTGTGCTTGCGATGGACGCTGCTTCCAGCGAATGGAAAGGCTCTAAAAAAGGCGAATACCACTTGCCGAAGAGCGGAAAGAACTTTACTTCGGCGGAACTTGTCGCGCACTGGAAGGCGCTCACCGATAAATATCCGATTTACTCGCTTGAAGACGGCTTGGACGAAGAAGACTGGGAAGGCTGGCAGCTTTTGACAAAAGAGCTTGGCGGAAAAGTGCAGCTTGTCGGCGACGACTTGTTCGTTACCAATCCGGAACGCCTTAAAAAAGGCATCGAAAACGGAAGCGCAAACTCCATTCTTATTAAGCTCAACCAAATCGGCACCATTTCCGAAACGCTTGAAGCAATCCGAATGGCGCACAAAGCGGGCTACACGGCTGTCGTTTCCCACCGCTCCGGCGAAACGGAAGATACCACGATTGCCGACCTTGCTGTTGCAATCAATGCGCGCCAGATCAAGACCGGCGCTCCGAGCAGAAGCGAGCGTGTTGCAAAATACAACCGCCTTATCCGCATCGAAGAAGAACTCGGTGAAAATGCGGCGTATGCCGGAAAGAGCGCGTTCAACACAAAGCGCTAAATCTAAAAGCGGGCCGGTAGCCCCGTAAACGGACGGCCGAGCCGCAAAATGGCAACACGCCCGATGTGCAGAAACTCCTCCTGCGTCGGGCGTGTTGTTTTTAACTGGAGCCGCGCGTTTTCTCTTTCCGCGTTGCTTACGGAATATGATTTTTGCAAACCGGATGTATCTGAAAACGAATGCGCCTCTTGCGGACACTCATTTGCAGCCGTCTCCGCCATTGTGCGCACATCGCTGGGGAATCGGGCAACCTGACATCAACGATAGCGCACCTGTAACTCGTCTGCGCATTGACGAAAAACGGCTTTTTTCCATAAATCAGCTTGAGCGGCGAGAGCGGTTTGCCTATTTTTCCTCCGCCCGCATCCGCCTGCAAGCTGCGCCGCACATGGCTTTGAATCGGTAATTTTCTGGAGCAATCTGCCGATAATGAGGGATATGTCTCTATCCAATACGTTAAAAAGAATAGTCGCCGGCCTATTTTTCATTTTGTGCATGTCGCTTGCTTTTTCGGTATCGAAAATGGATGAGTATGATGCGCTGATGCAAACGGGGACGGCTGAACACATTGCGAACGCTTTAGAGCTCGATTCTAAAATGATTAAGGTGCAAATTGCGCCCGATAAAGACACCTTGCTTATGCGAGCTTTAAAATACGACAGACCTGCGGAAATCATTGAGCTGCTTATTAACAGCGGCATAAACGTATCGGCGGAAAATAAGACGAAACAGAATGCGCTCATCTATGCATGTCACTATTCATCGGATGTTGATGCAATCAAGCTTGTTCTGGCGCATTCCGGAAAGAAAAAGGCAATTCGCCGAAAACTGCTCAAAAAAGATGCGAAGCGCAAGAATGCGCTTGATTATATACGAGACGCTCCGAATCTGGTTGCCCAAATTTTGGTTTCCGAGTATCTGACAAAAGCGGACATAAAGCGTTTTCTTCCAAACAGTGCGACTGCAATGCCTGCAATGGACACGCCAGAAAAAGCCGATACTCCGCCGGAATCCGATGCGGCAGCGGAGCAATCCGATGCTTCTCATGCGCAAGAACCTGATGAAAATCTTACCGCGCAAGAAGATACGGCCGATTTGAATGCTAATAATTCAGAAGAAAATGCGGCCGATGAGTCGCTTTCGCAGCAGCTGGAAAATGAACCTGATGATAATGCGCTGTTACCGCAAACAGATGCGGCGGTCGGTCGCTATCAAAAGACCTATCTTTATGATTATCTGCCAAAGGACGAGCCGCTTGTACCGAGCGCGGCCGAACCTTCTCAATTCGGCTTTGCGAAAATCAATGATCCGAATCGGCAGGACAGCAAGGGGCGCACCGCGCTCATGCGCGCGGTTATGGCCGGAAATGATTGGGAAATCCGTTCGCTTTTGAAGTCGGGCGCAGACGTGAACATCAGCGATGATGACGGCTGGACGGCGTTAATGTATGCGGCGCGTTATCAAGACAGCCTTGATTTGATGACCATATTGCTGCAAAACGGCGCAGCGGTGCATCCTGTCAACAGATACGGCGCAAGCGCCTTACAGCTTGCAGCTTGTTATAGCAGCAACCCCGACATTGTACGGAAACTTATCTCCTTCTACCCTGCCGGAACGAATGAAATATTTAAGTCATTCATACTGACGCTAACATCCGTATCAAAAACCGTTACCGCGCAAAGCGCAAAAATTGATGTTTTTATAGAAAGAGGCATTCCGCTCAACCGTTTTTATGAGGGAAAAACGCCGCTGATGTACGCTGCGGAATTCTGCCAGTCCACAAAAATTATCAAACAACTGCTTGAAAATGGGGCGATTCCGTCCATACGGAATGCGCAAGGCAAGACGGCCTTTTCATTTGCTGAAACAAACGCATATCTTGCTCATGATGAGATTTACTGGTCGCTCAATAGCCGCTAGGAAAAAGCAATGCGAATAACTGGCGGGACGCTGAAAGGCAGAATTATTAAATGTCCGAACGGTATAATACGGCCGGCAATGGACAGGATGCGCGAATCGCTGTTTGCCGTACTCGGCGATATTTCCGGAAAGTCGTGGCTGGATCTTTTCAGCGGTTCCGGAACGGTCGCAATAGAAGCCGCATCGCGGGGGGCAGGAAAGATTGATCTCTGCGAAAAAGACAAAATAAAAATCGGCGTTCTGCTTGACAATGTAAAAATTACAGAGCAAGAGCTTGCCATTAAAATCCGCTGCCACTTTATGCCGGTCGAGTATTTCGTAAAACGCTGTAAAGAGCAGTTCGATTTTATATTCATCGATCCGCCGTTTCCATATAAGTTTCGTGAACAGCTTGTCGAATCTATTGCAGCCCGCGGCATCTTGCAGCAAAACGGCACGGTTTTATTGCATCGACCTTCCGAACAAAAAATGCCGGAACATATCGGCAATTTTATATTGAGCGAGCAACATATCTACGGCCGCTCCGTCGTCGATTTTTATAAACAGAAAGATTAGTTTTTAGCTCCTGCGCATTGGAGCTGGGCGCGTATATTCTTTCTCATTTCGTTTCTGAACAAGGTCTAATCAACACCCCCGACGCGAGCATCGGGGTATTAACCCCTCTGCACGAATAAACATCCATGAGCCAATACATCGCTTCTCCCGACTACTCTCTTTTGTATGCTGCAAAAATTCCGCTGCGCCGCATTTGATTTCATCGGACAAGCGTAATGCGCCCCTTTACGCGCGTTGCCCTTGATGCTCCTTCCGACAACATTTATGTCTCACTTGTATGGAGCATCTCGAAAAAGCCGCTTTTTGCGATTTTTTTTTTCGAAATTGCTACGAGTTGTATCTCGCTGAATTATTGCAAGTTACAGCATCGTATTTTCAAAGTTACCTCTAAAAACTACCGTTTTTAGAGGTTCCCTATGACACCGTTCTACTCACCCTCGCTTCGGCGCGGAATTCCGTTCCCAGAAAACGCCGTCAACATAACCTTGTATCGTTGGATCGGCATCCGCTAAGGCGAGGCGTTTTTCCGCCCACAGGCAATATTCTTCGTTCTGCTCGATGCCGCAGTAGTTTCGTCCAAGTTTTTTTGCAACCACGCTTGCCGTACCGCTTCCCAAAAACGGATCGAATACCACATCGCCCGGCTTTGAAGAGGCGAGAATCAATTTTGCGTACAATTTTTCGGGTTTTTGCGTTGGATGATCGGTGTTTTCGGGCATTGACCAAAAAGGAACTGTGATGTCGTCCCAAAAATTGGAAGGATACGTCAGCCGAAACTTACCGTCGTTACCGTTTTCCCAATCTTTCGGCTGGCCGTCAACAGTATACGGGGCAAGCACCTGCCGCTTAACCATCACCGCTTCGGCATTGAAATAATAGTCGTCAGGGTTTTTGACTGCAAACCAAATATCTTCCATTCCATTTTTCCAATTTTTCTTTGCCCCGCGCCCTTTTTCCCGCTGCCATGTAATCCGATTGAGAATCGTCAACTCCTTTTCTATCGCCTGCTGCAGCGATGCCGTACACCGCCAGTCTCCGCACGCATAGAGCGAACCGTGCGCCTTGAGCTTTTTGCAGACCGCCGGAAACCACGACTCAAGATAGGCTGCATAATTGCCGGTTGAGCGGGCGTGAAAGCGCATGGCGCCGAAGTCCTTTGTCAAATTGTAGGGCGGATCGATGATAATCAAATCCGCAAATGCGTCGGGAATGCGTTCCAGCATACGCTGCACATCGCCGTGCAGGGTCTTCCCGATAAGCACACGCTCCTGCGTAATGGTGCGCTCTGTCACCAGCCGCAAGCGCAGCGCATCAGCTTCCTCTGCCGAAAGCGTCAACGTCCGATTGCGGGGCGCCCGCTGTTTTTCCGTCATAAATTTTTCCTTCTTCGCGTCGTTCTGCGAGGATTATACCATGGCGGACGAAGAAAAAAGTACGGTATACAGAAAGTTTGCCGACCGGCCGCTTACAGTGTTGCAGAAGCAAAACTGGCTAATGGCTCGTTAAACGGCGGGCGGATAAAAAAGTACGATATACAGGAAGTTTGTCAGCCGTCCGCTTACAGTATTGCAACGGCAAAACTGGCTAATGGCTCGTTAAACGGCGGACGGAGAAAGATGCACGATATACAGGAAGTTTGCCGGCCGTCCGCTTACAGTGTTGCAGAAGCAAAACTGACTAATGGATCGTTAAACGGCGGGCGGAGAAAGATGTACGGTATACAGGAAGTTTGTCGGCGTCCGCCTACAGCGTTGATTTGCGTCGAGCGATAACACGTATAAGTGAACGGCAGGTTGACTCGGCGAACATTTCAATTTTTCCGTTTTTGTTGCTTGCACATTTGATTTGTGCTATTATCCGGCGCAATTGTTACAAAACTGCGGTTCAATTTAATAAATTTCAAGGAAAACCGTTTCAAAACGGAAGTCCGAACCGATTTTATCTTATTTCTACAGGAGGCTTTTATGGACGGCGGCGACAGTCGTGGCTCCAAATATCATTTATGTATGCGCACTGCATACGCAAGCCTCTACAGGAAGATCTCCGTCTGACTATTCGATTATCCTGTATGCAACCAAACGCCGGCCTTTTGATGCTGGCGGAAAAATCAGCATTTTGCTTTGATACGGGATATTTTTATGATTACATATTGGCAGCAGGAGGGCGAACGGCTCGCCCGCGTAAAAAAAGAGGATTTGGAGAACGGCAAACGGACGTGGGTGGATGCCAGAGTGGTAACGCGCGATGACGTGGCGCTCTTGCAATCCGAGTATGCGCTTGATCCGGAACACATCCTCGATATTCTTGATCCGGATGAGCTTTCCCGCCTTGAAGATGGAGACGGCTACGTACTTACCATTATTCGGCTGCCGGTCTTTGATCCGTCAGCGGAAACGCAGTATTTTACGGTGCCGCTCGGCATTATCATCAAGGGAAACAGCATTATCACCATCTGCTGGACAGATTGCGAGGTGCTCAAGGATTTTTCCGCCGGGCGGGTCAAGGGCATTCGACTTTCTGATTTTCCGGCATTCATCATTCGCTTTATCAGCCGCGCGGACATCGCCTTTCTGCGCTATCTGAAGGAAATAAACCGCCGCTTTGTCGGCATTCAGAACGAATTGCAGCTTTCCGTTGCAAATAAAGAAATCCTCCAGCTGCTCAGCCTCGAAAAATCGCTGGTCTATTTTACCACCTCGCTGAAAAGCAATCAGCTTATGCTCGAAAAATTCCGCAAGACGAAGCTGTTTGTACTCGATCTTGACGACATCGACTGGCTCGACGATGTTGACATCGACAACCGGCAGGCAATCGAAATGGCGGAAACGTACCGCAACGTTCTTGTCGGCATTATGGATGCGTTCAACTCCATTATCTCCAACAATCTAAATATATATATGAAGAAACTTGCAATTTTGAATATCGTGATGATGGTGCCGACGTTCATTACCAGTTTTTTCGGCATGAATTTTCCGCTGCCGTTTGAACGGTACGGCGGCAACGCAACTTGGATTGTAACGGGAATCTGCATCATTTCGATTTTTATAACGAATATCATTTTGAGCCTGACCGACAGACGGTTTGCGCACAAGAGCGATGACTCAAAAAAACTAACCGCCAGCCGGAAAGAGCGCAAGAATCGCCGCCGCATGGCCTCCATTGAAGCCGCGCTGCAAGAGTAGACGGCGTAAGCGGAGCGCACGGCGCGGGCTGCTGGAAATGAATTGCAAAACGGATAGCGCGTTATGCAAGCCGCTTTGATTTCTGAAATACAAAACCTGCAAGCGCGGCTCGTTCAAATGCGGCCATCCAGCCGAATGCAATCCTCCTGTCCTGTTTCATTTAAGCTATTCGGCAACGGGGGATTGAATCGCTCTCTCTACTTATAAATATGCTGATTTTTCATTTGAAAAAAATCGCGTTTCAAAATAGAATAGACGAAATTTTTCCCGTTACCGTCTTGCGGCATCGGAGAACCGCACTAGCCACATTGAAAGGAGTATGTATATCATGAATTCCACACCTGTATTCGATTCCATGTCCAGAGCAAACAAGCGGCAGCTTATGGACAGCATCGGTTTCCGGCTGACTATGATCATTTCGCTCGTTTTGCTCATTGTTTTTACCGGAAAAGCAATTTACGATGCAAAGTACGATTATGAAACAGAAATCTCTGAGCAGACAATGGAAATGACGGGGCAAAACCAAATTTTAGCAAATGAGGTTGAACTCGTTTTTGCCGGAGTTCGTCAAACGTGCATGGATTTAAATGTTCTCCTTCAGTATGAGCTAAAGTTACCGGCAAGTGAACGCAGCCGAGAGCGGATTGTCGAATACCTATCGCTCCTGCTTAAGCAAAATTCATCGCTCAAAGGGTTGGGAGCGCTCTTTGAACCGGATGCGTTTGACGGCAACGATGCCGCTTTTGCAAACAGTGGAATTTATAACGATACGGGGCGGTTCATTCCGTATGCAGAAAAAGGGGGAAGCGGCGTTTCTGTCCGATCCGCCATTTTTGACGGAGGGGCAGCTGCATGGTACGATCAGCCGTTGCGTACCGGTAAAGCGTCTCTGATTCCCCCATTTAAGAACGGGAACGACATTCTGACAATGCTTGCCATCCCGATTGTGTTCAACGGAAAAAACGTCGGCGTCATTGATGCGAGCATAGATGTTACCTTTTTGCAAGACAAACTTGAACGGGTTGTTGGTACTGCAAAAGAAAACTTTAAGGTTTTATGTACCGACACCGGCATGATTGTCGCAAATGGACTAGACCCTTCAAGGATTCTGCAAAATATATGCGACACCAATCCCGGCTTAAAACCGCATTTTGAAGCGGCCGCCCGCAATGAAATATCAGAGCAGACATCCGTTTCGCAGACATCGGGGCTTCTTTCAAAGTTTATTTTGCTTCCAGTAAAGATTTCCGTGGTCGAAGAGAATTGGGTATTCCTTTCCTGCACAGCAGTTAACGTGTTTACCGCCGGGGCCAAAAAGGCTTTGATTGAAACGATTATCGAATACATCTGCATTTTGACGGGCGTCGTTGTGCTGATGTATATCTTGGTGCGCCGCCGAGTGAGCATTCCGCTGCAACTTACAAGCGGCGCGTTGCGGAATATTGCGGAAGGAGACGGAGACTTGACCGTGCGATTGCCGGTGCAGGGCCATGACGAAATTGCCGAATTGTCGCTTTATTTTAATCAGACGATTGAAAAAATCGGTATGTCGGTAAAGTCTGTCGGCAGCAGTACGTACAAGCTGCAACAAATCGGGAACAGTCTTGCCGTAAACATGACGGAGACGGCGAGCGCCATCAATGAAATCAGCGCAAATATCGAAGGCGTAAAAAAACAGATGGCAAATCATGCATCGAGCGTTGTCGCAGTCGGCTCTTCACTGCAAGTTATTTCGCAGACGATTGGGGATATGAATACGCACATCAAAACGCAAACGGAGACCGTTGACACGTCATCCGCCGACATTGCGCAAATGGTTTCGAACGTAAAATCTGCAACGGAAGGCATTGAAGCGAATATTAAAACGCTGGAAGCGCTCCACAGCGCAACGAACGCCGGCAAAGCTGTTATTGCAGAAGCGGTTGATTTGAGTAAAGCGGTCGATGACAGTTCGGAAGTCTTGCTTGAAACAAGCACGGTTATTCAAAATATCGCATCGCAGACTAACTTGCTGGCAATGAATGCAGCGATTGAAGCCGCTCATGCCGGAGAAACAGGCAAGGGCTTTGCGGTTGTCGCAGATGAAATCCGCAAGCTGGCCGAAGAGTCGAATATGCACGGAAAAAACATCACCGTCATTCTCCGTGAGCTTAAAGAAAAAATCGGGAAAGTAAATGAGGCGGCGGAAGCGGTCGCCCATCAGTTTGACAGTATTTTTGAACTTGTCGAAAAAACAAAAGGGCAGGAACGGACGGTCATGGATGCAATGCATGAGCAGACCGAAGACAGCGGGCGGATTATGCAGGCTATACATAAAATCGGCGAAATAACGCATGGCGCGCAGCGAAATTCAAATGAAATGCTTGAAAGCAGCAACCGCGTCGCCATTGAAATGAAGCAGCTCGGCATTATGTCCGATAGCATCGCAAACAGCATGAATGAAATGGCTGTCGGCGCCGTGCAAATCAACAACACCGTGCAAGGCGTGAACACTATCAGCCAAGATAACAAAGAAAGCATCGAGAACCTGCTTTCCGAAGTCTCCAAGTTCAAGGCGTAATCGGGCGGACGGTATAACAGGCACGAGAATGATGAGACCGCTCGGCCGTCCGCGACCAGTTTGCTTATGGGAACTGGTTGATGGTCGAATCAAGGCGGGACGGGGAAACGGACGCGAGAATGATGAGACCGCTCGGCCGTCCGCGACCAGTTTGCTTATGGGCAAACTGGTTGATGGTCGAATCAAGGCGGGACGGTATAACGAGCGCAAGAATGATGGAGCCGCTCGGCCGTCCGCGACCAGTTTGCTTATGGGCAAACTGGTTGATGGTCGAATCAAGGCGGGGAAACCGGGCGCAGAAGAACTAGACCTATTCGATAACTGCTTTGTCGAATAGGTTTACTACATAAACTCGAATCCTCCTTCGGCAGAGAGACTTTCAGAAAACCGTTCAAGTCCACCACGGCGGACAGCGGCTCGGAAGTCATGGACTTTGATCGAATTGAAAAATCATCTGACGGCACAAAAAGAACGGAACTGTATTTTATTGCGCCAGTGAACGCGGGACAAACGAACAAACGAAAATCATAGCAGGATGTTCAGTTGCTTTTACCCGCAAGGTACGGATTTCTCTCAGAACCTGTTCGGCATCTTGTCATAACGGTCAATAGCATAGCTTACAAAGCGCTATTAACCTTACAGTTTTTGTTTTTCCAATGAAACGGCTGTTTCAAGCGAAAGAAAGCCTTATTTTGCGTTTCATTGATTGGAAATAACCTGAAATATATAAAAATGATTCCGTTTAACCAGTTTACATTAGGTATGGTAGAGTTTAAGCAGATTCTTACAGAACATTGCAGGAAAATACTCTCTGACCTTGATTTTTCTACCGCGTATTTGCCTGAATACCACGAAAATCAATTTTTGAAAAAATTGGTACTTACAGTGAATAAAGAATGGCATTTTTAGAAAAACTTACAATTTTTTTGAGCATTTTACGAATATTCACAGCTTCAAAGCTATGACATGCCCCAAACAGAGTTTGCTAAGCAAATAATAAATAAGAATGATTCAAAAAGTGATTTCCATGCCTTAATACAATTCTATAGCTAATTGCCTTGAAATGCAAGTAAAAACCCATTATACTCAAGCTATGTCGTATGATAGAGATTTAAGACTACGGGCGCTTGAGTATGCAAAAGAAGGACACTCATTGACACAGACTGCGGCTGTGTTCAAAATAAATA
>CAUTOX010000071.1:0-11958 GCA_963539665.1 uncultured Treponema sp. | reverse complement strand
CTCGGCCGTCTGCCTCCTGTTTCGCCTGTCGGCAAAACAGGCGAGGCGGTGGCGCGGCAGACGGTAGAAGGGCATCGTGCAGATGCAGTTTTTCGGCCGTCTGCTTCCTGTTTGGCCTTGCGGCAAAACAGGCGAGGCGGTTGGTGATGCGGCAGACGGTGGAAGGCATCGTGCAGATGTAGTTTTTTGGCCGTCTGCCTCCTGTTTGGCCTTGCGGCAAAACAGGCTAGCTGGTTGGTGGAGGGGCAGACGGTAGAAGGCATCGTACAGATGTAATTGCTCGGCCGTCTGCCTCCTGTTTCGCCTGTCGGCAAAACAGGCTAGCTGGTTGGCGGCGTGGGCAGACGGTGGAAGGCAGCGTGTAGATGTAGTTTTTCGACCGTCTGCCTCCTGTTTCGCCTTGCGGCAAAACAGGCGAGGCGGTTGGCGGCGGCGGACGGATGAAGGGCATCGTGCAGATGCAGTTTTTCGGCCGTCTGCCGCCTGTTTCGCCTGTCGGCAAAACAGGCGAGGCGGTTGGCAGCGCGGCAGACGGGAGAATGCATCGTACAGATGTAATTGTTCGGCCGTCGGCCTCCTGTTTCGCCTTGCGGCAAAACAGGCGAGGTGGTTTGCGGTGCGGCGGACGGTAGCGGCGCATCGTACAGATGTAGTTTTTCGGCCGTCGGCCTCCTGTTTCGCCTTGCGGCTAAACAGGCTAGATGGTTGGTGATGCAGCAGACGGGAGAATGTATCGTACAGATGTAATTGTTCGGCCGTCTGCCTCCTGTTTGGCCTTGCGGCAAAACAGGCGAGATGGTTGGTGATGCGGCAGACGGTAGAAGGGCATCGTGCAGATGTAGTTTCTCGGCCGTCTGCCTCCTGTTTCGCCTGTCGGCTAAACAGGCGAGCTGGTTTGAGGCACGGCGGACGGTAGCGGTGTATCGTGCAGATGTAGTTTTTCGGCCATCTGCCTCCTGTTTGGCCTGCGGCAAAACAGGCGAGGCGGCTTTCGGCCTCGGCAAGTTTATGCGGCAATTTTTTCCGGCTGTCCGCGCCCTTGATTTTCCGTAAAAAATATGAGAATCTAAATAAGGTTTATATATGGAAGAAATTACAATCTATACTGACGGGGGGTGTTCCGGAAATCCTGGACCGGGCGGATGGGGGGCGGTGATACTGGCTGACGGGCGCGAACAGCTGTTGAGCGGCGGCGAATCGTTTACTACAAACAACCGCATGGAGCTGACTGCGGCTATTTCTGTGCTGTCGGCAATTGCGTCTATTCCCTCATTTTCCGGAAGAAAAATTACGCTGTATATCGATAGTCAATATGTCAAAAATGGTATTACAACATGGATAACGAATTGGAAACAACGGCAGTGGCGCACTTCCGAAAAAAAACCGGTAAAAAATCAAGATTTATGGAAGCAGCTTGATGAATTAAACAGTTCGCTTGATGTGAATTGGCAGTGGGTCAAGGGGCATTCCGGAATTGAATACAACGAGATTTGCGATGCGCTCTGCCATAAAGAAATGGAGCGATTTAAATAAGTCGACATACAGGAGTTTTATATGCGTGTTATCATAAAAGAAGACTATGACGGCTGTTCAAAATGGACTGCCGATTATATTTGCCGCAAGATAAACGAATTCGCACCAACGAAAGACAAGCCGTTTGTGCTCGGTTTACCGACTGGTTCAACCCCGCTTGGCGTTTACAAAGCGCTCATTGAAAAGAATAAGGCCGGAGCTGTTTCATTCAAGCATGTTGTTACGTTCAATATGGACGAATATGTCGGACTGCCGCCGGAGCATCCGCAAAGCTATCGCTATTTCATGATGGATAATTTTTTCAGCCATATCGATATTGATATGAATAATGTCCACATTCTGAACGGTATGGCGAAAGACAAGCGGAAGGAATGCGCAGATTACGAAGAGGCGATTGCTTCTTATGGGAAGATTCATTTGTTTTTAGGCGGTATTGGAGCGGATGGGCATATCGCTTTCAATGAACCGTATTCGTCTCTCTCCTCGCGTACCCGAGAAAAGACGCTGACAGAAGATACGATTGCGATGAATGCGCGTTTTTTTGGTGGAGATAAAAATCTTGTTCCGAAGACCGCATTGACGGTCGGCATTGCGACTATTACCGATGCGGAAGAAGTTATTATCATGGCGACCGGCTACGCAAAGGCGCGGGCAATTCGTCATGCCATCGAAACTGGCGTAAATCATATGTGGACGGTCAGCGCCCTTCAACTGCATCCAAAAGCGATTATTGTATGCGACAAAGAAGCGACTGACGAGCTGCAAGTAAAAACCGTGCGCTACTTTACGGATATAGAAAACAAAGCGTAGCCCCGCCGCTTCCGTGCGCAGTGTTCCCGCGCGGCACGTAACGCAAGGCTGTAAATCCGGCGGAGGCGCCTTAATGCTCCGGCGCATTAAGGCGCCTCTCGTTTGCAACGCGTTCATAAAAACTGCGCGGCGAAAAAGCTTTACCTATTCATCTGTTCTCCTATCCGTATAGGATTTTATCCTAATGGTTACCTCTAAAAACCTCAGTTTTTAGAGGTAACTTTGAAAATGCGATGTTGTAACTCGCGATAATCCAGCGAGTTACAACTCGTTGCAATTTCGAAAAAATCGCAAAAAGCGATTTTTTCGAGATGCCCTAATATAAAAAGCGCTCTAGCTTCTCTTGCCGTAAGCCTTTCCGGTGCGGCTGTTAAAACGCGAATCAAAGCCGCCTTGAGCGCTAACGGCCGCTATGCTGCGCCATTCAGACATACTGCAAGCAATATCTTCTTATTTCTTAAATTATGAAGAGTTATCGCTGTTACGCGGGCGTAAACTTGACATGAGGCATTGTTTCCTCATATAGTACGGCATTATGGCAGGTAAAAGATTATCAGGGAATTTCTTTCAGAATCTGTTTGCATCGCTCTTTGGTTCCAATGATTTGGATGCAGAAAAAAGACGGCAGCTTAAAGCGATACAAAAACGCTTCTCGAAGTCTCGGTTCAGCAAATTTTATAAGCGTTCGGGTAATGAAGCGCAGCCGCAGATGGCGCTTTTTTTCTATGAGATATACAAAACCATTTATCCTGCTCAAACGATGTTTCAGGCAATGCCGAATCCGAATATGCTCAAGCGGCTGGTGATTGATTTTTCTATTCCGGCAGAGCAAAAGAAACTTGAAGAGCAGCTTTCGGAAGAAAAAATAACGGAGATGAGCAAAAAGATTTCGCTTGAAAATCTGAAAGCGCACGTTTCTCAGGCATCCGCCCAGTATTCGAACTATTTTAATCTTGACCGCATTACGCAAATTGACAACCTCTACCGGCAGATGTCGATTTTCAAAGATTTCTGTACGTATGATTTTTATTTTATTTTAAAAAAATTTGATAAAACCTTCCGAGAGGGGGATTTTGCCAATCCTCCGAAATTTGAAAAGGTCAATGCGGAATATATCAATGAAAATATTAAGGATTTTATCGCTATCGCATGGGCGGTACCGTTCGATGAGGACTGGTCGCTGCTGTTCAAAATCCTGAAAGCATACAAAGGGATTGAACCGGTAACATTCTCTGCATGGAAAAAGTTGCTGTCGCGCTTGCAGACGCTCCAGATTTCGCAATCGCTTGAAATGCTGCTCCAGCTGAGTACGGAAAATCCGCTGCTGAAAATCGATATTCCGAGTATAAGCGTAAATATCGTGGAGCCGTACATCGATGCGCTCAAAAGCTCTGCGGAAAAAACAGTGCAGAAGATGATAACGGATGCGCGGAATTCAAAAGCGTCGGATTTAGTAACGCAGCTTTTTGGAGAAGTTGAAACGCAAGTGCTGCGGAATTATACGAATGTCTTGGATGCGACGTTTGAACGGAAAGGACTGCATTCTTATATTCACGCGCAGCCGCTCAATTATCTCAAACTCTTCCTGCTTGAAGTAATGAAGAAGGATATGCGCGAGTACTACGACATCATCATTGTGCGCGGACAGTGGGAATTACAATCGCTGACGACTCCGTTTTCCGAAGGATACAACCAGTTGCTTGCATTGTCCGATAAAATTACCAATTTCGATAATTCGATAGCGGAAGAAGGCCCGATCGGCGGAAAAATTAAGATGCTCCTTCCGAAAACTGAGCGGGACAGCGGAGCAAAGAGCATTATCGCTCGGATGGTGGAAGATGCGAACAACACTGCGTACGCGTATATTCTTGAAAGCTCGAAACATGTTGTTGCAATCGGAAAGATTATTAAAGATCTGGTTGACGATGAAGTAAAGCAAAAACCGGAACTAATTACCAACTGGAAAGAATTGGAGCGCTATTCCGAAACGCCGCTACACGACATGAGCGTTTCCTTGTATAAAAAAATTTATTTGTTCACATCGTTGATAAAAACGGCATTGGTTCCGAACGAATAGGCCGGAATTCCGGCGAAATTATTTGCCGATGCCGCAAAATACGGCGCCGCGCTTTCGCAAACGGACGATGGGAAAATTGCTGATACTTACAGGCAGGGAGGCCGCCAAGTGGACGAAAACACGTATGAACGCATGATGGAATTACCCGACGTGCAATTTGAAGCGTTTAATGGGGTTTCAAAAGCGATGGCAGCAGCAATGGCTGATACCTTGCGAGATGCCTATTCAGCAAAACACAAACGCAGGGGACGCCATGCCAAACTCTCGATCGAGATAATGTTGCTGCTTGCCCTTGAATATTGGCAGCAGCACACGACATTCTCAGAACTCGGCACAAAATATGGCATTGCGCTCAGCACCGCACATGATGTTGTTGTATGGGCAAATGAAATATTGTTGCAAAGCGGACTGTATTCACTGCAAAGGAACCCCAAAAACGGAACGGAAAGAGCGCAAAAAACCTAAAAGCTTGTATTATCATAGAAAAAGTCATATCTGCATCCCCCTGACTGGTTAGTGTTCTATAAGGATTTGCTCAACCTTCTTCTATAAAGAAGAGTGGTAATGGTTAATATTATAAAAGTGCAGACCTAAGGCCAGAAAAAATAAAGGGAGATATGGTCAAGTACGGTAAAGAATTTAGCACGGAACTCAGTTTTTTGAAAAAGATATGGCAATCTAAGTATTTCTATAATGGTTTTAGAAAAAATGAGGCGATTTTTTAGTATTTTTCCGGTAATTTCGGCCCTCAAACCTATGAAAATGGCAAAAACTGATTTTCGTAGAGCAAAATAAGGATGAGTTGACATAAATAAAAGCATTTTATGTGATGGAGGGGATAGCGGAAAGCCGTTTGCCCATGGAGTAAAGGCTCTTTTGGGCGAAGAATTAACGGTACAAGTCGTAAAGCGCAATGAATTAGCCTTGTTCGACAACGAAGTTATCGAACAAGGCTACGAGTTCTAAATCGCCCAAATATCATGATTTAGAACATCGCATTGCAAGATAACCAGTTCCGAAACTGAAGTTTCCGGACTGGTTTGATCATCAAATATGTGGAAGCGCACCCCGAAGCCTACTTAAAAGAAATTGCAGAATTTTTCGGCTGTCATTCATCTTCGGTGTTGAAACGGCTGAGAAAACTCAGGTTACGTGAAAAAAAGAGTACGTTTTACAAAGAAGAATCCCCCAAACAAGTAGAGGCATATTTAGAAAAAATTAAAGACATTCCCAAAGAAAAGCTCGTATATATCGATGAAACCGGTCTCCAGACGCAAATGTACCGCCAATATGCACACAGTAAAGGAGGAAAACGGATAAATATTCTCATCAGCGGAAAGCGGCTAGTCGAATTGGGCTTGTTGCGGCGCAATGTGAAGGTGCCTTGCTTGCTCCGCACACTTACAGCGGAACGATGAAAGCTTCTTTGTTCGAAAAGTGGTTTGAAGACAAATTGTTGAACTGTTTACCGAAAGGGCACGTCATCATCATGGACAACGCGGCGTTTCACAAAAAAGAAGTCTTGTATCAAATAGCAAAAAAATACTCGCAAATCTCGATCTTTTTACCGCCGTATTCACCGGAATACAATCCCATTGTGCACACGTGGAGCGCATGAATCGAAAGGTTGCTGGCTGCATTCATCGCTGCAGCTCCGTTTCACAGGTTCTAGATTCGGTTTTACACGCAAATGAGCTATATGTGCAGAACGAGAATGGTACGCTTCTGTAAGCGAAAGACAAAGAGCATACCAACGCTCTCCCCCGCGCAAGTGGTTTTACTCAGCGTTCTGACTACCCCACAAGAAATACACCGGCCGCTGCTTCCGGTTGTTTCCTCTTCAACCATCGCGTTGCCGCTACTCGTCCTCATCAGAATGCATCATCTGTCGCGCAGTCGGCGTGTTTGCGCAAATTGAACGCTACAAGTCGATGCCGAGCAAGACTCCGTTGCTGCGTAAGCGGCAGATAAAAAGCGACGGCTTCCCATGTAAGCCTCCCCCTCGCTCTCTCTCCGATGCCGAAAGTAAAGCTTAGAATAACTTCACGAACGGTTACTGCCTGCAACCGGTATATTCGCGGGATTGCACACGATGGATTTTCCGTGCAAAGTTTGAGCGGAACGGCAAGCATTTCAAGAAAACTCGCTCAAAAATGGAAGACGGATTCATTTTATTCTGACAATTGCACAATATCTGTAAAGATGTTACTTTGTGAACATGAATACATTGATTGCGCTGTGCGCTATCGGCGCGGAAAAAATACTCGGCAATGAAATCAAGCGTCTTGGCTATAAAATGGCGGGGAATGCGCCGGGGCGGGTTGTTTTTACCGGCGATGATGCTGCGCTTTTCCGTTCGAATTTGTGTCTGCGGACTGCTGACCGTGTTTTTTTGCTGATGGCGGAGTTTTCGGCGGAAGATTTTGATGCGCTTTTTGACGGAACCTACGCGGTTGACTGGCATCATTTTTTCCGAAAGGACGTAAAGGTTGTTGTCGATAAGGTGCGCTGTCATAAAAGTACGCTCGATTCGGAACATGCCGTGCAGGGAGTGGTGCAAAAGGCGATTTACACGAAATTGGGAGAACGCTGGCGTATGTCGTCGCTGCCGGAAAGCGGAGAGGCTGCGGCGGTGCGCGTATACATCGATGAGAATACCGTTATGCTCGCGCTTGATTTGTCGGGGCTGCCGCTGCATAAAAGAGGTTACCGCACTGACGGCGGCATTGCGCCGCTTCGGGAAACGGTTGCCGCGATTCTTTTGCAGGAACTGCTGTGGCGGAGGAAAACGCCGCTCCACGATCCGTTTTGCGGTTCCGGCACGATTGCAATCGAAGCGGCATTGTACGCACATAACATTGCGCCGGGCTTCGGCAGACGTTTTGCGCTCGAAAATCTTTCTATTTATAATCAGAAGCGTGCGGATGAAATTCGGCGGGAGGAAGCTGCAAAAATCCGTACCGATGTTACCGTCCGCATCACCGGTTCCGACTTGGATTCGGCGGCGGTTGAGCGCAGCAGAAAAAATGCGGAATATGCTCTGTCAGCAGCCGGCCGCGCGCTCCAGTCGATTGGAAGCGATGCAAAGATTCCCCGTCCGGATTTTATGCAGGCTGATTTTCGAGAATTGGCCGCCCCTTACGACACCGGCCTCCTTTTGTGCAATCCGCCCTACGGCGAGCGCATGGGGGATGAAGTGCAGGCCGCAGCCCTCTATAAAAATATGGCGGCGCTCAATACGCGCTTTGGCGGCTGGGACATCGGCGTGATTACCGCGCATAAGTCGTTTCAGGAATGCTTCGGCCGCTATGCGGATTTACTCAAGAGCATCAAAGCCGGAAACCTCAACACAACGCTGTATATTTATTCGGAAAAAATGAAGAGCGGTGCGGCGCAAGCGGGCGCAAAAAATACGCATCAGGGAGAAAACGGTGGCCGCTGTCATTGAACACGAAAAAAGAAAGCACGAAATTCTACAAAAGGCGCTGGATGTTTTTGTTGATGAAGGCTATCAAAATGTAACGTTTCAAAAAATTGCCGACCGTTGCGGCATCACCCGTACGACATTGTATATTTATTTTAACAACAAGCGGGAAATCTTCGTGTGGAGCATCCGGCAGCTGACATCGGTCATCGAACAAGAGTTGCTTGCCATCGTCAACCGCAAAGACATTTCCGCAGAAAAATCGTTACGCGGCATTTTCCGTAAAATCCTCGATGAATGCCGGGAAAACACCAAACTCTTCAATATTTTTTTGGATTATCTTTTACAGCTACGGAAAGCCGGCGACGATCCGGCTGAGCGAGTGCTCCGTCGCGTCATCCGCCTGCGCCATCTGCTCAACTTGATTTTGATACGCGGCATTAAAAACGGTGAATTCAAGCGGGTCAACTTGCGCGATGCAAACGAAATGCTTTACGGACTCGTCGAATCGGCCATTTTCCGCCTCACCATACTAAATCAAAATGAAATCGACGAATCCTACTGCATGGTTGATCTTGCGATTGACGGATTAAAAAACACATAACCCGAATGCAGCTTCCGCCGTAAGAAACTTCTCAAAAAGCGGCGAGCAGCTCGTGCCGTTTTCTGCCGGATTGAGCGGCAGCCCCCTTGCGCCAATGTATGTAATGTGCAGGAAGCGATGCCGTAGCATTCAGCAATATTTTTCCGCAAGCGCGTCAACAACCTGCGTGATGACCGCCAAATCCCGTTTTCCCAGCTGCGCCATTTTCTGTAAAAGCGGTTCCGGCAAGGCGGGATATTTACCGCAGGCAGGTTTACCCGTTACAAGGTATTCTGCCGACACGCCAAGGCAGCGGGCGATTTTTATCGCGTTCTCCGCATTCGGAATCGATTTTTGCCCCGACAGATAATTATCGAGCGTATTTTTACTTATTCCCGTTTCAGCGGATAACTCCTTCACCTGAATGTCCCGCATATCGAGCAAGTTTTTCAGATTTTCAGCAAAATCCATTCATGAAGTATACTTTTTTAAGTGTTTCCGCTTGCAGAATCTACTTAATTAAGATAATAATATCCCATTATTAACCTAATTAAGCGCATGAATCTATCTTAGCGTTTAATTAACCTTTTCCGTATGGAAAAGATACCTTCTGCTCCGAGACGAGTAAAAACTATGTGGAGTTTTTTATGAAAAAGATGTATGCACCGTTTTTCCTGCCGCTGATTGGTTCTCTGACGCTGCTTGCCGGATGTATGACTGTTGCCCCATTGCAAAGCAACGTCGCATTTCCGCAAGACGGCAGCAAGTACAGCATTCTGGGGCGTGTTACGCTTGATGCAAAGATCGGAAAGAACAGCTATGAGCGTCTACTTGAGGCTGCAAAGAAAACCTATCCGGATGCAGACGATGTTGTAAACATTTTCGTTGATAGAAAGGTAAGAACATTCTTGTTCTGGACAACCAACAGCTATGTGCTCTCCGGCGTTGCAATCGATTATAAGGAAGTAAAGTAAAACGTGCAAAAATGAGCGGCATCGCCCCATCTTGATGTCTGTGAACGATGCCGCAATACCCCCGATTCGAGGGGGGCCCCGCAGTTCAATAAATAAGGCGCAGCAGAATAGTTGTTGCGCCGGTGAACAAGCGGGGTATTCTTTATTCAGTCTCCGCCTGCTGTTTTATATGCTCATACGCGATGCGGGCGGCATTTTGTTCGGCAGCTTTTCGGGAGGTTCCCGTTGCAGGGCCAAACACAGCATCGCCCAGTTGCACAATAACAGTGAATGTCAGCGCATGGTCGGGGCCGGTAACCGACACTGTCGTATAGACGGGACAGCATTTATACTTCTGTTGATAGAATTCCTGTAAAAGCGATTTGTAATCTTTGCCGCCGCTCTTCTGAACAATCCGTATCTCCGGCAGTAAAAACGAAATAACATACTCTTTTGCCGCTTCAAAGCCGGCATCAAGATAATAGGCGCCAATAACCGCTTCCATGCAATCGGCAATAATCGCCGGTTTTCGCCGTCCGCCAGAAATCTCCTCTCCGCGTCCCATCCGCAGCATCCGGTCAATGCCAAATCGTAATCCAAGCGACGCAAGAACCTTTTCAGATACCACGACGGATTTTATCTTTGCAAGATCGCCTTCGGAATTATCAGCCATATCTCGATACAAGAAATCTGCGGCGGCAAGTCCCAGCACAGAATCTCCGAGAAACTCAAGCCGCTCATTACTCAGATATATTTTATCGCGCGCTTCATTCGGATACGAGCTGTGCCGGAACGCAAGTTCCAGCAATTCAAGCGATTTGAAGTGCAAGTTTAACGGAAGGCAGAAATCTTGTAATTCTTTTTGACGTTTAATAGAAAGAGGATTCATTGTTTGCAATATCGGCATTTAAAATACAAAAGACACAAGCCGCCATGACTCGTGTCTTTTCTTTCGAAACAAATATTATTTTGCCTGCTCCGCCTTGATAAAATCATAGGCATCGCGTACCGTCTCAAATTCGTTTGCCTTGTCGTCCGGAATGCTTACGCCAAGACTTTCTTCGATTGCATAAACGAGTTCGTAGGTATCCAGACTGTCCGCACCAAGATCCCCGCGGAATGAAGAATCCAACGTAATCTTGCTTTCGTCAATTTCCAGTTTTTCAGCAATAAGCTTTTGAATCTTCTCAAATAATTCGTCCATCTTTTTCTCCTCTTTTAACCGTTAGATTCAGGCGTTATGATTTGCCGTCCATGATAAAAACCACATTTCGGACAAACACGGTGCGACTGAACAAGATTACCGCAATTATTGCATTCGACAAGCTGCGGCGCTTTTAATCGCATATTTATTGTCTGACGTCGTTTAGTAACGGCTTTTGATGTCTTTGATCTTGGTACTGCCATTTATCAACCTCACTAACCTAATAAAATATATCATAAATGAATTCTTATTGATAATACAGTAGTTATAATAAATTTGTCAATCATCCGTGTGGTAGTAGCAGGGAACTCAGTTTTTGCCATTTTCATAGCTTTTGAGGTCGACATTATCGGAAAAATACTAAAAAAGCGTCTCATTTTTTCTAAAAACATCATAGAAATGGTTAGATTGCCATATCATTTTTGCAAAAACTGAGATCCGTGTGGTAGTAGGCAGGGCGCCAGCATGAAAGAAACGTATAGTAGCATAGAGTTATGGTTGAGAGAATATTATTTGAACAAGGAGAAGGCAGTCGTCAAGACTGGAAAGTTAAGCATTCGGTACGTGAAATAATGACCGTCGTAATGTGTGGAGTAAACACCGGAGAGCGAAGTGGCATCTCTAAAAACTTGATTAGATTTTTAGAGATATCCGACGATTTTTGAAATAAATCATTGTATTATAATAATTTATCTAAAAACATCTCCAATAAATCAAAAGAAAACCTCTAAAAAAGGCAGTTTTTAGAGGTTCCCGAGCATCTATAGGATTCGAGAGTTTGCCCTTCTGAAAGAACAATAGTTGAGAAATGTTATCGATCTTAAACTGCCGAAAGGCCTGCCTTCATATGATACGGTAAGGCGGAGTATGCTGATGCCCTTTTGTTACCTCACGTTAAATATAACCGCAAAAGAAGCGGTGTATCACGTAAAAATTTCAGCGCAAGAAGCGGAGCTTCAGTTGTGTGCCGCTTCTTGCATCTAGTTTTTTCTCGAAAACTTGCGGATATACATGTGCGCTCAGGCGTACCAATATGGCATTTTCGGAAGCAGATACTTCTTGCAATGCCGTATTTCAAGGAACCCAAAATACAAATCCCAAGGAAGGGCACAATGGGGGGCATGAAAACAAAAAAAGAAATTGAGCGAAGAAACGGCAAAACGGTATTCGACCTGTTCGATAACTGTGTTTTCGAACAGGTCGACGAGTTCTAAATCGTAAAAATAGCACGATTTAGAAAATCGCATTTTAGACTCAGTACAACCCCATAGACACAAAAACTGCTACAGAATATCTTTGGCTCTTGACTAGCATCTATAAAATATTTGCTTAATTATTTTGAATAAATCATCATTACGATGATTATATCGAAAC
>CAUTOX010000070.1:0-11997 GCA_963539665.1 uncultured Treponema sp. | reverse complement strand
GCTTGTTTTGCCGCAAGCAAAACAAGAGGCCGGCGGTCATGCCCTAACTTCTCAACGTGCCCATTTTTCCGCCTTGTCATACCACATATCCGCTCGCTTGTTTTACCGAAAGCAAAGCAAGCGGCCGGCGGCAATGCCCTAACCATTCAACGTGCCCATTCGCCAGCCTGCCATACCACGTATCCGCTCGCTTGTTTTGCCCAAGCAATACAAGAGGCCGGCGGTCATGCCCTAACTTCTCAACTTGCCCATTTTTCCGCCCTGTCACACCACATATCCGCTCGCTTGTTTTGCCGCAAGCAAAACAAGAGGCAGGCGGTCATACCCTAACCATTCAACGTGCCCATTTTTCCGCCTGCCCCGTTACCGAAGGCAATAGGATTCGACGAGGTTGAGGCGGTTCGCTTTGATTTCGATATTCGGGTAGGTGCGGGAGGCAACGGTGCGATTGCCGTTTTGAAAGAACACGCTGACGCTGTAGATGCCCGGTTCAAGGGTGAGGCCGGAAACGAAGGCGGCCGCAGGAAAGTAGCGGGACGTGCGGACATCGGCGCGTTCGGTTGCAAAGATGCTTACTTTGCTTGCAGCTCCAAGCAGGGAAAAAACGAAGGACGCTGCATCATTATCGACATAGCTTGCGGCGACATCCAGTGCGACCGTTGTCGTCAGCTTTGCCGCCATGCGGGCAATCGTTTTGGCAACGATGAGGGAATATTTTTGCGTATACGTTTCCAGCGCGATGTTTTCGATACTTTCAATTTTTTCCGCCTGCGCCGCTTGTATTGTCCGGCCGTCGCTTGCGGTAACGCGCCATTCGATTGATCGAATATCCGACGCTCGCGCTTGCATCGCAGGGAGCGCAATTGCATAAAAGCCGTCAACCGCCCACAGCGGCGCGGACACTTCCTCTTTTTCCGGCGCGCGCCCCGCAAAAGCCAACAGATTTACGCGCGCCATTCCCTTTGGAACAGCCAGCTCCTCGCGAATGCTTTGCGGGCACGGAAAATCGTAGAGCGTCGGCTGCAAGGCGAACGCCTGTTCGATCTGCCGCCTATCGACGGCCGCATTGCTTTCGTCCCCATCGGCGCGGTAGAGCAGCATACTCACGTAGCGGGCAAGCGCGGAATTGTGGAAGGTCAGCTTTGCTTCCGGCACCGACTGCGCATTATCGGCAAGCTGCCGCTTCTGCTGTTCAATCTGCGCCTGATATTTTACCGTCATTTCTTTGAGTTTAATGTCGAACCGGCGGATTTCCACCAGCGCATCATCGAACTTTCCGAGCTTGAGATAGTTGAGCGCCATAAACACATTCGTGTAAATGGCTTCGTAAGGGTCTCCGCTGTAATCGATAACCGTATCGTTGACGAGAACCGAGCCAACCGCCTGCGAAACGCTTTTTGCCGCATTCCGTTCAAACAGCAACTCGGCTTGCGACAATTCCGCATTCGACCTGCCGTATTCGCCGCAGTAATGCGAAATGAGGCCGCTGTCGAGCAGTTTGAGCGATTCGTCAGCCGCCGCGTAAATCGTCTTTTTATCCGCAGTAAGCGCCCCGTATGCCGCCGGATAGTCGCCGTCGGCAATGCTGCGGTCAATATGCCGGAAATTATAGTCCGACATGGTAACGCAGGAGGTAAAAATGAGCGCGATGAAACCGAATCCGGCCGCTTTCCGAGCGCACATAAAAATCATTCCGCCGCCATCAGCGTGATAAGCGTTTTGGCATCGGCGATGATGTTTTTGACGAGGCAATATTCGTTCGGCATGTGCGCTTGCTCATCGAGTGTGCTCCAAACCGCCGCATGGAAGCCTGCCCGCCGCAATTCCGCGCCGACCGTACCACCGCCAATGCCGATGGTACGCGCGGTAATGCCGTGCGTTTCTTTTAGCGCAGCCGTAAGCCGCTCAACAATCGGCGCGTCCGTAGGCGTTGCCGGCGACTGACTCTTGTTCGGCGTTTCAAAGCGGACGGTTACGCCGTATTCGCTTTCAACTTCATCCGCAATCCGCCGCGCTTCGGCAAGCGTCGCATCCAAATCGTAGCACGGCAGCATTCGGCAATCCATGTAAAAGGTTTCGTCCCCCGGAATGATATTGACGCTTTCGACATTCGCAAGGCGCATCGTCGGCTCGATAGTGCTGTAGTTCGGTTCAAACAAATCGTCCGTTTTATTGAACGTCTTTTCCATTGCATGAAGGCGGAGCGACAAATCGGAGGCTGCAAGGCAGGCGTTTTTCCCCAAATCGGGGCGGGATGCGTGAATCTGCTTGCCCTGCACGTTGACTTTGAGCCACAAAAGATTTTTTTCGGCGATTTCAATCGTCTCTCCCTTGCTGTCGCCGCCGTCGGGAATCAAAATCAAATCCTGCTTCCGGAAAAGCGTCGTGTTCTTCAAAAGCCAGCCGATGCCGTAAGCGCTGCCGACTTCTTCATCCGCCATAAAAAGCAGCTTGACTGTATGCGGCGGCACAACGCCGTTTTTTAGAAACGCGAGTGCGGCAAACGCTGCGCTCACCAGTCCTTGCTGGTTGTCTTCAACGCCGCGCCCGATGAGCTTGCCGTCCTGTTCAACGACCGTCCACGGATCGGAATGCCACAGCGACCGTTCGCCCGGAGCCACAACATCCAGATGCGCCATAATCCACAGCGCATAGTCATCAGCTTTTCCCGGAATCGTTACGACGATGCTCGGCCGGACGCCGCTTTCTACCCGGCTGTCGGGCGCCTCAAACCGCTCAATGCTGGTAAAGCCTTGCGCCTTCAGCCATTCCGTCAGCGCGGCGCATTTTTTGTATTCGCCCTGCCCGCCTGCTTCCGGCGCAAGCGCGGGGTGCGCCGTCAAAAGCGTTTCAAGCGCAACCATTTCGCGCTCGCTCGCTTGTGCAAAATCATAAAGAGCCGTCAAATCCTGTTTCATTGTGCGCCAGCCTGTTTCATTGCGTTGAATTTTTGGTATGCGTTCCATGTTGAAGCAATCAGCGTATCGAGATCGGAATAGCGCGCCGTCCAGCCGAGCGTTTCATGCGCCCGTGCGGAAGATGCAACGAGCGCCGCAGGGTCTCCCGGACGGCGGGCAACCATTACCGCAGGAATTGCTTTTCCTGTGATGCGCCGCGCTGCCTCAACCATTTCTTTGACGGAAGTACCCTTTTCGCTTCCAAGATTGAGCTTGAGGTTCTCTCCGTGTCCGGCAATATATTCGAGCGCTTTAACGTGCGCTGCCGCAAGGTCGGAAACGTGCACGTAATCGCGGATGCAGGTACCGTCGGGCGTATCGTAATCGCTGCCGAAAATCCGCATCTCCTGCCGCCAGCCCATCGCCGTCTCCATGATAACCGGCAAAAGGTTCGCAGGATTTTGCTCCAGCCCGAAAAGCGTCCCGTCAACATCGTAGCCTGCGGCGTTAAAATAACGGAGCGCGGCAAAATGCAGTCCCCGCAGCTTCGAGTACCATTCCATAAACTCTTCTATAGAAAGCTTCGTGTAGCCGTAGTAGTTTTCCGGATGCTTCGGGTGGTCTTCATCAATAGGCTGCCGCTCCGGCTCGCCGAATATCGCAGCCGAAGAAGAAAACACAAGATTCTTGCAGCCATGCCGAACCGCCGCATTCAGAATGTTGAGCGTTCCGGTGATGTTGTTGACCGAATATTTTTCCGGCTCAATCATGGACTCGCCGGCCGCCTTAAACGCCGCAAGGTGAATGCACGCATCAAATCCTGTTGCAAATGCCGCATCCAAATCCTGCGGGAGGAGAATGTTCCCGTATATCAGCGCGTTTTCCGCAAATAAATTCTGCCTGAGCCCGCTTGAAAAATTATCGAACACCGTAACGGCGTGGCCGTCTTTCATCAGCTGCTTGACAACATGGCTGCCGATATAGCCCGCCCCGCCGATCACAAGAGTTTTCATAGAACCTCCAAGAAAATATTAGGGAACCTCTAAAAACCTCAGTTTTAGAGGTAACCTTGAAAATGCAATGTTGTAACTCGCGATAATCCAGCGAGTTACAACTCGTCGCAATCTCGAAAAAAAATCGCAAAAAGCGAGTTTTTCGAGATGCCCAGTATACAAAGATAAATACCCGTCCGCCGCTTTGCCAGTTGCGTCCCTGCTCGCACGTTTTAATGCAAGACGCAACTTAAAGCGGACGAGCGACAACATTCAATCTTACGGAAAATCTTTCGCAGTCTGCCGAAATAGCAAACATAATTATACTCTTTGGCCGCCGGATGGCAAGCCAGCCTTGAAAAAAGCGGCGCTTTGACTTACTATTTATCAATACAAAGCAATAGGAGCTATCTATGTTTAGTTACAAAGAAATTGGACTGGTGAATACCAAAGATATGTTTGCGAAAGCAATGAAAGGGCGTTATGCAATTCCTGCATATAACTTCAATAATATGGAACAAATGCAGGCGATTATCCAAGCGTGCGTCGAAACGAAATCTCCGGTTATTCTTCAGGTTTCTAAGGGCGCCCGCGCGTATGCGAACAAATACATCCTCCGCAACATGGCGCGCGGCGCGGTTGAATATGCGCATGAACTCGGCTGCGACATTCCGATTGCGCTGCATCTCGACCACGGCCCTTCGTTTGAAGTGGCGAAGGACTGCATCGACAACGGTTTTTCTTCCGTTATGATTGACGGCTCATCGCTGCCGTATGAGGAAAACGTCGCGCTGACCAAGCAGGTGTGCGACTACGCGCATTCGCAAAAAGACTACGTAACGGTTGAAGGCGAGCTCGGCGTGCTTGCAGGCGTTGAAGACGATGTTGTGGCAGCGGAAAGCCACTACACAAAACCGGAGGAAGTACAGGACTTTGTCGGAAAGACCGGCGTCGATTCGCTTGCCATCTCAATCGGCACGTCGCACGGCCGCTGTAAGTTTTCTCCGGATCAGTGCACACGCAGCCCAGACGGAGTTCTTGTTCCGCCGCCGCTTGCATTCGATGTGCTTGAAGGCGTCGAAAAGATGATTCCGGGCTTCCCGATTGTCTTGCACGGTTCTTCGTCAGTGCCGATGGAATACGTCAAAATTATCGAAGAATTCGGCGGAAAGATTCCGGATTCGGTCGGCATTCCAGAAGAGCAGCTCCGCAAAGCGTCAAAGTCGGCCGTATGCAAAATCAATATCGATTCCGACGGACGGCTTGCGATGACGGCGGCAATCAGACGCTTCTTTGCCGAAAATCCGGGAAAATTCGATCCGCGCGAATATTTAGGCCCTGCCCGCGATGAACTCAAGAAAATGTATATGCACAAAAATATCGAAGTGTTGGGCAGCGCAGGCCACGCATTGGACTAGGCCCTGTCTCACCGCAAACAAACAGACCGGCATCCGCACCCCCCTTGCGGCGCCGGTTTTTTATTCGTGCGGAGGATTGAATACCCCGATGCCTGCGTCAGGGGGAGCTGATTCTTAGGCGCGTTAATAGTAAATAGAAGAAAAGATGAATGCGCTCGTCTGCATTGCGGCACGCCGCTCATTCAGATGGCGCGTACATTTTCACGCCGAGCTCTTTGGTAAATACCTTTTTGATAAAATAACGCTCTCGCTTGCAAGCGCTTAGCGCAAAGAGAAAACTTGATGCCGCGCGGGAAGCTGAAAAGCCGCAAAGACCACCGGAAAAACGACAGAGTAAGCGTTGCTTGATGAATACAGAAAACAAGGGAGCAATCTGCGCTACGCCGGCGCATTCAGAAGCGGGACATTGCCCAGACAGGAGAGAACGCTTCATAGGCTGCCCCATTTTGCCGGACGGCGGCAAGCCTGAATGTCTTGCAACGAATGGGAAAAAGCTCTGCTACGGGGAGGCGTTCCGGCGCGGCGCACTGCGGGCTTGCTTGGACCGCGAACACAACGGACGCTTCCGCCGCAGCTTGTCCGCACAGCTCAATGGCGACCGGAAAAATGAGCGCGTTTTCTTTTACGCACGGCGTATGCAGGGTAACGGAGCGGATAGCGCGTTTTAATTTTTCCGGCTCACGTGCGCACACCGGATCATCGCAGAAGCACCAAAGCGGAAAGGCCGGATAGTACGCGACGGCGCGGTCATTGAGTATGCGGAGGATGCGCTTTTGCTCGCGTAATAAAATGAGTTCTTGCGCTTGATGAAACAGGATTGCCGACTTCATTTCCAGTAAGTATAGAAAAAACAGAATATTTTTGAAAGTTGTGCGCGTACCGGCACAGGGGCGGCATCTCTTGATGAACCGTTACCATAATCGTGCCGCCCGCCCAAAACCTTGCCCCTCTCTTTGCGATTCACTAATATAATCCGCATCTGACTTATTAAGGGGAAGTGTATGTTTAAAATTCTTGAAAAGCGGCAGTTGTCCGAGCTGGTCAATTATATGAAGATTGACGCGCCGGAAATTGCCCGAAACCGGAAGGCGGGGCAGTTTGTAATCATTCAAATTGATATTGAATACGGCGAGCGCATTCCGTTGACGATTGCTGATGCCAATGCGGAAGAAGGCTGGATTGCGATTGTGTATCAGCCGGTGGGCGCAAGTACGTATCAGCTGGCGCAAAAGGAGGCCGGCTATGAGCTTCCTGCGGTGCTGGGGCCGCTCGGAAATCCCTCTGAAATCGAAAAGAAAAACGGGCCGGTCGTGCTGGTCGGCGGCGGTTTTGGCGTTGCGCCGCTCTATCCGATTGCGCAGGCGTATAAGGCTGCTGGCAACAACGTAACCATGATTATGGGGGCGCGGAACAAAGATTTACTTATTTTTGTCGATGAGATGAAATCCGTCTGTGACGAGGTTGTACTGATGACTGACGACGGTTCCGCCGGGCGCAAGGGACTTGTTACGGAGCCGCTCAAAGAAATGTGCGAATCGCAGTGTCCTCCGGCGGAAGTTTTTGCAATCGGCCCGCCGATTATGATGAAATTCGCCTCGCTTACGACGGAGCCGTTTAAGATTCCGACGGTCGTTTCCTTAAATACGATTATGATTGACGGCACCGGTATGTGCGGTTGCTGTCGGGTAAATGTCGGCGGGGAAACGAAATTCGTGTGCGTTGAAGGCCCGGATTTTGATGCGCACAAAGTTGACTGGAACAATATGATGCTGCGTATGCGTTCGTTTAAGGCGCAGGAAGAAGAGGACTTCCACAAATGCCGCTTGCAGGCGCAAGCTGACGAGCTTGAAGCGAAAGGGGGCAAAGCATGAGCGAATACATCACACGAGAGCAGATGAAGACGGCCGCCGAACAGGCGTATGCCGAATTACAAACGAAAATTGCGGCCGCGCCGCTTACGAACAAAGACCGCATGGCGATTTTGCAGCAGGAAATGCCGGTGCTTGAGCCGCACAGCCGTGCGCGGCAGATGGATGAAGTTGCGATGGGCTACACCGCGGAGCAGGCAATAATCGAAGCGAACCGCTGCCTCCGCTGCAAAAACCGCCCGTGCGTGGATGGTTGTCCGGTCAATGTGCAGATTCCCGAATTTATTACGGAAATTGCAAAGGGAGACTTCAAATCCGCCGTTGACATCATCAAACAGACGAACCTGCTTCCGGCGATTTGCGGCCGCGTCTGCCCGCAGGAAAAACAGTGTCAGGGGCGGTGTACGATCGGCAAGGTGTTTAAGTCTGCGGAAAAATCCGTTTCAATCGGACGGCTGGAACGCTTTGTCGCCGACTGGGAGCGGGAAAATCAGAAGGTTTCTACGCCGGAGATGGCGCCGAAGACCGGAAAGAAGGTCGCCGTTGTCGGTTCAGGGCCGGCAGGCTTAACGGTTGCCGCAGACTGCGCCCGAGCCGGACACGATGTTACTATTTTTGAGGCCTTACAAAAGGCCGGCGGCGTTATGATGTACGGAATCCCTGAATTCCGTTTGCCGAAAAGCATTGTGCAAGAGGAAATCAGCAAGCTCAAAGAGATGGGCGTAAAAATTGAAACGAATTTTTTGGTCGGCCGTACCGACACGCTCGATCAGCTGCTGACGGAAAAAGGTTTCGATGCCGCGTTTGTCGGTACGGGCGCAGGTTTGCCGAAATTTTTTAACATTCCGGGCGAAAACTTCATCGGCGTGTTTAGCGCGAATGAATATCTGACCCGCGCAAACTTGATGAAGGCTTACGAAAGCGGCAAGGCCGCCACTCCGTTTTATCCGGCAAAACACGTCATTGTCTGCGGCGGCGGCAATGTCGCGATGGATGCGGCGCGTACTGCCTTGCGGCTTGGCGCGGAAACGGTCGAAATCGTCTACCGCCGCACGCGCGATGAAATGCCGGCGCGCAAAGAAGAAATTGCTCATGCCGAAGAAGAAGGCGTGCAGTTCCGCTTTTTGACCAATCCGGTAGAGATTGTGGCGGAAGAAAATGATGATCCTGTGCGTTCTGGCCGGGTGCGCGGCATGATCGTCCTTGATTATGAACTCGGAGAACCGGATGCAAGCGGCCGCCGCCGTCCGGTTGCCGTCAAAGGCAGCGAACACGAAATTCCGTGCGATGCCGTGATTGTCGCGCTCGGAAACGGCAGTAATCCGCTGTTGGTGCAGACGACGCCGGGCTTGGCCGCCGACGACAAGGGGCACATCACCGTTGATGAAAAGCAAACCACCAGCCACGCAAAGGTGTGGGCCGGCGGCGATATTGTGCTGGGAGCGGCAACCGTCATCCTTGCCATGGGCGAAGGCCGCCGCGCAGCTGCGGGGATCAACGAATATCTTGCCGCGCAATAAAAAATTGCGGCTGTCCCTGCGATAATGATTGCGTGAAATACAGCGCGTACCGGATCGGGATGCAACTGTATTTCGCGCTTTTTTTTTGCGCTGGAGGAAGGGCGCGACCTGTCCGCACCCTGTTTGTCGAATGGGCATCTCGAAAAACTCGTTTTTTGAGACTTTTTAGAGATTACGACGAGTTGTAATTCGCTGGATTATCGCGCGTTAAAACATCGCATTTTCAAAGTTACCCTAAAAACTAAGGTTTTTAGAGGTTCCCTAATGACAAACCGCCAACGACTACGCGCTCGCCAGACCGGATAAACTTATCAGATTTAACAGTTCCACTCCTCCTGCGCCCGTAAATTGCAGTCGCAATCTTTTCCTTATATACTGCCTCTCATGAATAAAGAAGAACGTGCGCAGCTGGTGCGGAAAGCGTCGGTGGCGGCGCTCATCGGGAATGGGGTGATTTGCGCGGCAAAAATTGCTGCGGGACTGTATGCGCAGAGCCTTTCGGTGCTTGGCGACGGGATTGATTCGGCAGCGGACATTGCGATTTCGGGGATGACGCTTGCGGTGAGCTTTATTGCCAGTCGGCCGTCCAACAAGGAATACACGTGGGGGCATCAGCGAGCGGAGACGGTCGCATCGCTCGTTCTTTCGTTTATGATTCTGACGGCAGGCTTGCAGCTGCTCATTGCATCGGTGAAAAAACTGTGCGCCGTCTTCGGGGGGAGCGTACAGCTGCAACTGCCGCATCCGTATGCGCTCGCAGTTACAGCCGCATCCATTGCCGTCAAACTTGCGCTTGCGCTCAATCAATATCTGCTCGGCAAGAAGGCGGATAGCATTATGATTCAAGCAAACGCCCGAAACATGACGAACGATGTGATTCTGTCGGCATCCGTGCTTGCGGGACTCGGCGTTTCCCGACTTTTCAACGCGCCTGCATTCGATGCCGTAAGCGCCCTCCTCGTCAGTCTGTGGATTATCCGAAGCGGGGGGAGCCTTTTTATGGAATTGAATGTTGAATTGATGGACGGAAATACCGATGAAGCGTTGTACAAGCATTTGTTCGAGGCTGCTCATTCCGTCGAAGGCGCCTTTCATCCGCATCGCGCGCGTATCCGCCGCATGGCCAACCTGCTCGACATCGACCTTGACATTGAAGTGGCCGCAGACCTTTCCGTCTATGAAGCGCATCTGATTGCCGAAAAAGTAACCGCCGCCATCAAAAACCGCCTTGAAAACGTCTACGATGTTATGGTGCACATTGAGCCGCTCGGCGTTGCGAACAATGAAGAAGAAGGATTCGGGCTGAGCGAAGCGGATATTCGGTAGCGCGGGCGTTTTTGAAGCGTTCCTGAATGCCATGCCTTCGCCGTCGGTTTATGCCGCCGGAGGAAAATGCCGAAAATGAGACAAGGGCATCTCGAAAAACTCTCTTTTTTCGATTTTTTCGAGATTGCGACGAGTTGTAACTTGTTGGATTATTGCGAGTTACAACTTGTCGCATTTTCAAAGTTACCTCTAAAAAACTAAATTTTTTAGAGGTTCCCAGAAGTTATTTTTCCGAATCGCCGGCGTGCCTGCTGCTTGCAGAAGAATCGGCATTTGGGACGGGGGTGTTATGAAAAAAACGGTGAGCATTGCAATCGCGGCGGCAATCATTTTGTTGGGAGCGTGCCGCGCTCTCGATGAAAAAGAACAGGAAAAACCCGGCGTGGAAGATGCCGCGAACGCAATTAACGTGTCCGTACCGAAGTCTGCACAAAGTCGGTATATCAACGTGTTTCGGCGGACGGTAACTGTCGGCGCAAAAGGAGCTGAAACATACGGCTCCGCGTACAATATCGGGCAGATTTTGTCGAATCCTTCCGACGGCATGGTTTCCTACATTTATAGAGATACGCTTGCGGCAAAAGGAAAGACGTACCAGTATGCGCTGCGCTACCGGATTCATGCCGCATACCGGCAGACTGATTGGTCTGATAAAATTGCCGCAACAGGAAGCGCCCATGCAGCGTCTCCCGCTCCGCTGCCAGATGCCGGTGCGCGTCTGGTCTTTCATGCAGAAACAAAGACCTTCTCGCTGACCGGAGGCGCCGTGCAGTCGTCCCCCGCACTCAGCGACTATGCTTTGGGAATCGCCGTCAGTAAGGACAGCGCGGCGACAGTCTTCTTGCTGCCGGTTGCTGCAGGGCTTGGATTTCCCGACGGCGGCATCATCGATTTACGTTCAGTATTGAGCGCAGCCTATCTTGATACGGAAGTGCGCTTGCTCGGCTTTGTGTACCAGCGCAGAGAAAGCCGAAAAGATGGAGCTTATGAAATTATCTATTGGACAGAGCCGGCTCCAATAAAAATATTCGATGAAGCAGGAAAAGACACTGGCGGCCTGTTTACGGTCAAAACCAATTCCGCCGATATTGGAAGCGACTACGCCCCGCGCGCCGCAAATGCTGCCGAATCAGCCTCAGCGGATTTTAACGGCGCGTATACCGTGCGCTGAAAGTCAACGAATACTGTTCGATTTTCTTTGTATTGAATCAATAAATTGAGGATAGCGCCTGCAAATGCCGCAATTTGCCCGCCTATGGCGTTGCCTTTGCTTGTTGCAGCAGCGGAAACAGCCGGAGCAAAAACGCGAATTTTCCTACAAAAAGAAAAAGCCTAAAAATTGCACTATAGTGCAATTTTTAGGTTTTAATTCCGTCCCAGCATTATAAGTTCTGGTCTGGCAGCCGTGTATTCAGCTCTATCGGCGGCTCCCATGTGGCAAGGCTTTCGTCCTGTGGCGTTACTGAATACCTGCCATCCTCGATCATTTTCAAATTTTCAAGTATCAGCTGCACACCGAGCGGAAACAATGCTTCCCGCCACAGGTTCTTCGATGTCCATCCATTCTTTACCAACACATACTAGACTTATAGCACGAAACTGAAGTTCTTGCTATTTTCATAGGTTTTGAGGCCGAAATTACCGGAAAAATACTAAAAAAGCGCCTCAGTTTGTCTAAGAACATCATAGAAATACTTAGATTGCCATATCTTTTTTCAAAAACTTGAGTTCCGTGCAGTTTTTGCATGGTGCTTGACATTTTACATTCATTAGTATACATTTTTTCGGGAGAGCCGCTGTAGCTCAGTTGGTAGAGCAGCAGACTGAAAATCTGCGTGTCGTTGGTTCGATTCCAACCGGTGGCAATGTTACATATGTTTAATAATAATTTATATTTTTGGTTTAATTGATTATAGTATTTACTAAGGCTCTTGACTAGCATCTATAAAATATTTGCTTAATTATTTTGAATAAAT
>CAUTOX010000069.1:0-12081 GCA_963539665.1 uncultured Treponema sp. | reverse complement strand
CCTTTCTTTATTTTTCGGGTTTTTAGGTCTGCACTTTTATGATAACGGTTCATTTCCAATTCGAGTTTGCCGATGGGCAAACGCGTTAGTGGAGTTGCACATGATGGGCGGGAAAATGAGCGCGTGAATGGTACAATAGCTCGATCGCCCGCTTCGAGTTTGCCAGTGGGCAAACGCGCTAGAGGGCTTGCGCATGGATGGGCGGACTGTAGGAATGGTATTGTTAAAATGATAGGGAATCGTACAGTCCGCTCGAGTTTGCCGGCGGGCAAACGCGCTAGGGGATTTGCACATGGTAGGCGGGAAAATGGGCGCGTGAATGATGTAACGGCTCTGCCGACCGCTTCGAGTTTGCGGCGGGCAAACGCGCTGGATGTGCAGCGGACAGCGAGCGCTTTGCCGTACAACCGGTTGAGCTTCATGCAGTCCGCTTCGGTTTTTCAGCGGGCGAAATAATAGGCGGGCGAATGATGCAATGGCTTTGCCGCCCGCTTCGCGTTTGCCGGCGGGCAAACGCGCTAGTGGGGTTTGCACATTGGCAAGCGGGAAAATGAGCGCGTGAATGATATAACTGCTCGGCCGACCGCTTCGTGTTTGCCAGTGGGCAAACGCGCTAGATGACTTGCACATGGATGGCGGGAAAATGGGCGCGTAAATGGTACAATGGCTCGGCGCCTGAAATTGTTTCACTTTTCGGAGGCGTTCCAACCGGAGGCTATTTTAATTTACCTGCCGCCCGCTTCCATAAAGATAAACGCCCAAACGCCTGCGCCAAACTTTCACAAGAACCGCACATTGTTTTAAGCGCACGGAAGAATTACGGCTCGGCAATATCGCAAAACTCTGCATGACAGACTTTCGGCAAATCTTCCGCTTTCATGCACAACAGTACGCCGCGTTCCCCTGCATTTATATAAATCGTTTCGTGCAATAGAGCCGTTTCGTCAACAAAGACAGGAAAGGGCTTTTTCATCGCAATAGGAGAGCATCCGCCGCGAATATATCCGGTTGTCTTTTGCAATTCGCTCAATTTGAGCGGCAAAATCTTCTGTCCAGTTATTTGTTTGATTTTCTTCAAGCTGACTTCAAAACAAGCAGGTACGCAGAAAATAAACACTTCATTTCCGGCACTGATCATTGCGATTGTTTTGAACGTCCGGTACGGATCAATGCCGAGCTTTTGCGCTGCCGACAGAGCATCCAGATGTTCTGCATCGATTTCATACGATAAAACCGTATAGGGCGCCGCCGCCGCATCAAGTATGCGCATCGCATTTGTTTTTTTCATAGCGCATAAAGCATGCGCATATCCGTTTGCTCCTGTCAAGAGCGGAGCCGACTGCGGAAATGCACCGTAAAAATTGTAGCTGCCGGAAAAACTGCGGCATTGCTTGAACGCCCATCTTCCCGCAAGGCGAAGGTGCGCCGCCTCGCCGTTTCGCACTCGCGTACTCGAAAACGAGCTGCGCCCTTGTTAAAACTGCACGGCATCGCTCCGCCCGCCATTTTCCTAATATGCGCGCGCTTTTTTGTCGATACACTCCGTATGGAAGTGATCAGTTACGTTGGTTTTAACAGCCGACCTGCACATGGCGTTCTATATGCTGCCGCCGAACATTTTACGGCGGTTTTCCGACACCGGAAAAGCGGGAATTACTATAGAAGTATTTTTTCCGTACAGCCGTCATACCGGGTTGCTTCTCGTGCAGAAAGAAAGCGGCGCATCCGGACGGAGCGGCGCACGAATAGTCTGCAATCAGCATTGAGAGCTTCCGGCGCATTTTCCGATTTTGCGGAACGGCATACCGCATCCGTATTGCGCGTCGGGCTTGCCCTGCTCGCCTTATGCGGTATGAGCGCAGGAATTATTACGCTTGCCGACCATGCGGCGCATCACACCGGCGCGCTTAAACTCAAACAATCCGAATCAAATGAAATTGAAATCCTCAATAAGACGATGCAAACCTTTGCGCTCGATGAAAGCGCCGAATACGCCGATGACGGAACGATATTAACGCCATCAGGAGAGCGCATTGCCGCAGCCGTTCCGCAGCTTACGCAAGCCGTTCGCTACCGGACGTATACGGTTCAGTCGGGAGACACCATCAGCGGCATTACGAAAAAGTTTGGCCTCAAAAATATTTCAACGCTCATCAGCGTAAACGACATCGATAATGTCCGGCAGCTGAGCGCAGGACAGCAGCTAAAAATTCCTTCGCTTGACGGTCTTTTGTATACCGTCAAATCGGGGAATTCGCTGGCAGGGCTTTCTGCAAAGTTCGGCATTACGCTTGAAGACCTTCTGGATGTCAACGATTTGGACAGCGAAACGCTTGCCGCAGGACAGCAGCTTTTTATTCCGGGGGCGCGCTTGGATTCGGAACGGCTCCAACAGGCGCTGGGAACGCTCTTTAAAATCCCGATTCTTACCCGCTACCGGATCACGTCTCCGTTTGGCAATCGGCCGGATCCCTTCACCGGCCTCAAATCATTCCATACGGGCGTTGATCTTGCTTGCCCGATGGGTACGCCGGTTATTGCTTCATCGAGCGGAACGGTATCATTCGTCGGCTACTCAAATATCTTCGGAAATTACGTGATTATCAAGCATTCTGGCGGATACCAAACGCTTTACGGCCATTTATCGAAAATTCTTGCTGCAAAAGGACAGTGGGTCAGTCAAGGAACGCGGGTTGGACTGGTCGGTTCTACAGGCTACTCTACCGGGCCGCACCTGCACTTTACCGTATTTAAAAACGGTAAATTAGTCGATCCGATGACGCTGGTAAAAAAATGACGGAAACACAAATGGAAACAATTGTTTGCAAAAAATGCAGCCGCATCATTCGAGATGATTTTTCATATTGCCCATGGTGCGGCATTTCTCTTACCAAAAAAGCCGGGAAGCCTTCCGAATTCGGTGTGCAAAAGCTCAATGACATAGAAACGCGGATCGGGCGGCTTGAAAAAGAACTCGATGTGCTTGTTGTCTGCGCGGAGATTCGGAAATGAATGCGGGCAGCGCGTTCCGCCGCATCGTTTTGGTCTGCGCCTCGGTTCTGGTTGCTTTTTCTCTCCACGCAAAGATTCGCTTTGTTGACGCAGACATTAATGCTGCCGATGGCCTGACATTCTTGATGCATCAGTCCTTTTCCGGATCGCTGCCCTACAGCACGGCTTTTACCGTTCCGCTGAAAGACGGAGACGCCGCCTACAAAGCGCGCCCGATAACCTGCTTTCCTGAGCAGATGGAATTGATTTCAGGCGGCTCGGCTTTACGGATACGGAACCGCTACGGCATCGCGCACTGCACAATTAAAGACGGCGCACTATTATGGAAGAAAACATTTGCGACCTTGCCGGTCAATTCGATGCGCGCCGTTCCTGCCGCCGCAAGTCCCGACGGCAAGTGGGTCTGCTTTATCGAAAAGACGCGCTACGCATCGGGAACGCTCATCCTTGAAAACACCGCTACCGGAGCGGCTGTCGTCATCGATTCGGACGCGGCATTCAGTTACACGGACGTGCCGGTACGCTGGTGTGCGGACAGCAGCATCTTTATCTACGAAAAAAATAAATCGCTGTATTTTGGAAAAGCGGAAGCCTTTATTAAGGGAATCGATGCGGACGAAGCATTTCGAAAAATATGCGACGGCGCCATTCAATGCGCGTACTGGGCGGATAGCCGGACGCTCGTCTATATTGACGGCGACATTGTATACCGCGTCAGCGCAAAAGAATTGTATACCCGCTCCCTCTATTCAGACATCATCGGCAGCGGAATGCCGCTCGGCCGGCTGCCGGAACGGTTCGTCCCATCGAAGGACATTTTTGCAGCGGACGCGGAACTTTCTACATTAACCGTTGTAAAGGCAATGCGTTTTTTTTCCGTCTACAGAATCAAAAAGCAAGCAGGAAGCTGCATGGAACTGCTTATGTCCGGTACATATACCGATCCTACAGCCTCCGTAATTGACGCGCGTATCGCGCTCGGCCGCGCCCGTACGCCGGTTGTCCTGCTTGAGCTTCTTCCTTACTCCGGAGCTGCAAAGTTTTCCGCCGTCTGCGCCGTTGACGGCTCGTTTTTTAAAAGACTGAACGAAAGTTCGGCCGCGCCTCCCGTCCTCTCCCCCGATCGTTCAAAATGCGCCGTTATATCCGCTCATTCGCTCGACATTTATGAAAGCGCATCATGGAAAAAGACTGCGGAACTTTCTGGAGAACGCATCATCCAAGCGCTCTGGAAAGATGACGATACTATTATTGCCGGCGGCGAGCGAACGGTGCGGCTCTGGTCGCTTCGCAATAATGAGACGAAGATTATCGCGCTTTCTTCCGCAGATACGGTGCGCTGGAATGCAGAAGGGACGGCGGTCTTGTCCGATGCAAACGGCCAGTCTTATGCATTCGATACCAATAGCTGCCGCTGGAGCCAAAGCGGAGAAGCGACGGAACGGGATGCCGTTTTACAAAGTGCGCATCACCGCGTTTTTTGGGGAGAAACGTCAAATGCCGATTACGAAAACGCGCTCTACGTGCGAAGGCTCCGAAAAAAAGCGGCAACGAAAGCGCTTTTTGCCGAAAGCGTACAGCAGAGCGCGCCGAAGAAGAAAGTTGCGCTCGCTTTTGATGCATACGGCAATGCGGACGGCGTATCTGCTGTCCTGACCGCTCTTTCGCAGTATCAGGCGCCGGGTACATTCTTCTTGAACGGAGAATTTATCCGCCGCTACCCGAATGAAACGAAACAGATCGCCGCATCCGGCCATGAATGCGCATCAATGTTCTTTAGCCTTTCCGCCTTTGACGGAGAACGCTTTGCGATTGACGAAGATTTTGTGCGGCGCGGACTTGCCCGTAATGAAGATGAATTTAGCGTGTGCACGGGGCAAGAACTGTCTTTGCTGTGGCATATTCCCGCCTATAAAGAAAATATAAGCGCTTTCCGCTTTGCGCAAAAATCGGGGTACTGCGCCGTCCATTCCGCCGTCCGGCCGCATGATTTGACTTCGCTTGAACAATCCGCGCTGACGGGCGCAGAATATATTACCGCAGCCGCAATCATCGACCGCTGCATTGCAACGCTTGCAAAAACCGGCGGAGGCATCGTTCCGGTTGCACTTGGACTGCTCAGCGGCACCCGCGAAAGCTACCTATATACGCATATCGATTTACTAATTAGTGCGCTGCTTGACGAAGGCTATGAGATCGTTCCTGTTCGTAGCTTTATCCGGAAAGGCGGAGCATAATATCCGCAGCATCAAAAGAGTTCGCAAAGCGCCGTTTCGTTTTTGAAACAGACAAAAAATACTCCCCATCGCAGCGCGTTAGGGAGTTTTATTTTACGGAATAAAGGTGGCGCTGAAAAACTTTTTATATAAGATAAAGCGATTTTATTTAAAATCTTTCGGACGGCGTTCCGTTCTCTTGCACTTTGAACATTCCGCAACATTCTTAATTTTGCCGTCGGCATACATTGTTTTCATAATAATTTCACCGCCGCAATCAGGGCATATAAATTTCTGCGTCGCAACAGCAGTACGAGAGTTTTTACTGGCTCCAGCCATAGAATTCCTCCATTAATATATAATGAAAGGGATATTACTGTTTCATATTACGTTAGTCAATTGATTTTCATCACATTGAAAAGGCAACCGTCCCCGAATGATATTTTTCCGGAAAATATTCGGCATCGTTCCGCTGCTTTGCAGGCGGCAAAACGCCCCATCAAGAAAACGTGTTTTGCACAACATCGGGAAAGAAGGAATACAGACTTTTTCCCATACGCTTTTGAAAATCGTTGAATATTTCAAAGAGTTTTTTCCACTTGTCCAGCATTCGGTCATTGGCGCCGTGCCGGAGCGCAACGTCAACAAGCCGCTTTTCCATGAGGCAAAGCCCTGACGGCAGCGCAAGGCTGTCGCAGAGCTGAATGAGCCGGTCGTAGTCGGTGTAGACGGCATTTTTCAAAATCGCCCGAATTTCTGCCTCAATTTCTTTTGCGCAATCGTTTTGCCCGCTATATTCCTCAAAAACCTGAGACGGAAAAGAATGCGTGATGCAGATTTGCGCAGCTTGCTCGTAGCCGTCGTCTTTCAGCAGGCGGTAGCCGTCGTAGATGTGCATCATCGCGCTTACGCCCTTGTAGCGGCCGATGTCGTGCAAGAGACCGAGCGTGTAAGCGCGCTCGCTGTCCAAGCCGCTGTGTTCGGCAATAACGGATGCCGAATGCGCCACTGCCTTTGAGTGCGAAACCCACGGGCCGGGATTTAAGCCTTCCGCCCACCGTAAATACGCTTCCGCCTTTGTACGTGAAATCATCATATTCCTCCAAAAATCAAAAATTCAGGGATTTTTTAGCCGTCCGCCGCCGGTAAACCTTCTGTCGAAAGAAAAGTCAACTTTTCCGTTCCGCGGCAAGTTTCCCGCTGATGAGCGCAAGTAAAGCCGTCATCACCAATGCGAAAAATATAAAATACATCCCTACGCCCATGCCAAAGTGCTTTGCGATGATGCCGACCGCATACGGCAGCGCAATTTTTCCGAGGCCGCCGATCGACAAAAATAATCCCATCGCACGAACGTCTGTGCGTAAATAATTTCCGCACAGCGAAATAAGCGATGGGTACAGCGGCGCTAAAAACAAACCGGTTAAAACGACCGCTGCAGCAAGCAGTATGTTCGACTTGGTTAAAAGAAAAAGGAGGAAAACCGCGCTTGCGCCGATGCTGCAAATCTGCACCAGATGCTCTTTCGACACATAATCGGAAAGTTTTGCGCATAAAATGCGGCCGCACATCATCACCAGCCACATAACGGATAAAAGTATGCCGGAAAAAGCTTGGGAAAGCAGCGCATTCTTTTTCAAATAGGTAACGAGCCAGCCGTTAATGGCGTTTTCCGCGCCCACGTACAGGAACAAAAAAATGCAGCTGACGATAAATACGCTCGAAATACCGACTTTACCTTCCGCCTTTTTCTTTGAAATATCCGTTTTATACGTCGAAATCGGAATCATGCCGTATACGATCGGCAGCGATACCGACACGGCGAGCGTCAGCGCAACCGAACGCTTCCAAGAATCCGTTACGCCAAGCAGGAGCGACATGACGAGCGGAGATAAAAATGCGCCCATCGCATAAAAGGTGTGGAGGATATTCAGATATTTCGGCGTTCCGTAGGATTTGTTGTTGACAATGTAATTGTTAATATTGCTGATACTTCCGCGCGTGATGCCGATGAGAAGGGAAAAGGCGATGAGCGCAGGCACGCTGGAAAACAAAATGAATCCCAGATATCCAAAGCCAACGCACGCCGACAAAAGAACGATGCACAATTTGAGCCCGTAGCGGTACGCCAAAAACGATGAGAGAAAGGTCGCCGCCAGCGCACCGATAGACATCACCGACAAAAGCAGCCCCGCAACATCGTAGCCGATTTGGTATTCTTCTATTAAAAACGGCATGATAATGCTCGTAATGAGCGCGGTAAAACCATTCGCAAAAAAAGTATAGTAAACGGCGCCGAAGATTTTATGTTCTTTTGAAATCATAACCGATCCTTTTAGCTTTCGAACGCATTAAAGCGAGATAATACCATTCCGCCTGCCATCGCTTTTTGCTGAAGCAAATTATACCATTTATCGATGCTGCAACACAAACTGCCGATCCGTGCGCCGCAGGAATACACACATTTACGGCCGGCAGCGAGCAAACCAATCTTCAAGGACTTTGAATGCCTGCACAATCCGATCGGTTTTTTGTGCAGCCGTCCGCTGCATATTTTCAAAGGGTGCGGTATTGTCGGGATGATATTTTTTGAGCAAGGTGCGATAGGCCTTTTTTACGGCGGACATCGGCGAACCGGCAGCAAGGCCGAGCGCACTGTATGCTGCAAGCGCTTCCGGCGTTAAAACTGGCGGAAGGCGTTCTCTGCGGATGAGCGAACTGCTCTCCGCGCCGCCCGCAGAGGTCTCCGCCTCTCCAGCGCTGCTCCGCGTCTGTTGCCGCTGACCGTTTGCGTGCTGCCTCTCTTGCCGGCCGCCTTCAAGATCGTTATGCGGCATCCGCCGCTCTTCCGGCTCATCTCCGTGCGCAGAAGTTTTCCAAGCACTTGCAACGCTTGCGCCGCCCGCAGGGGGCTCCGCCTCTCCGGCGCTGCTCCGCGTCTGTTGCCGCTGGCTGCTTGCGCGCCGCCTCTCTTGCCGGTCACCTTCAAGATCGATGCGCGGCATCCAGCCCTCTTCCGTCTCATCTCCGTGCGCAGAAGTTTTCCAAACGTCTGCGCCGCTTTCGACTGATGCTGCAACACGGCCGCTCGCGTCGACAGCAGATTCATGCGGATATTCTGGAATGGTTCCTTCGGTAAGCGCGGCGCTCAGCAGTTCGCCGAGCCGATCGCATCGTGAGGACACGTTATATTTCCGTACCGTCGGGAATCATCGTTCCCTTTTGAATGACGACGATGCCGTCGGAGCAATAAAAATTCCCGTGGTCGCCGTCTTCGTATGTTTTGCCGCTTACGTTTATTTTTACGTTGTCGCCGATGCGGGCATCTTTATCGATAATTGTTCGGCTGATGCGGCAATTTTTGCCGATTCCGATGTTCGGAATCCCTCGCCGCGCATTGCTTTCCTTCTCCGCGTCATTTTCATAAAAATCTGCGCCCATCATAACGACCCCATCAAGCGCGGAGCCGCTGTTGACGATGGAGCGCAAGCCGATAATCGAACGGTTAATCTTGCAATTCGTGATGATGCAGCCCTCCGAAGTCAAGGTTGAATCCAGCTCCGCCTTATTTATCCGCGATGGCGGCAGGTTCCGCATATGCGTGAACACCGGCTCGTCCTCATCGTAAAAATTCACCGGCGGCATTTTTTCCGTCAGTTGGATGTTGGCGTCGTAAAAACTTTTAATCGTCCCAATATCTTCCCAATAGCCGTTAAAAATATATGAATTAATTTTCTTACTTTTGATGGTCATCGGAATCACTTCCTTGCCGAAGTCCTTAAAATCGTTGTCCAACGCATCTTCAAGCGCACGCGCATTGAAAATATAAATCCCCATCGAAGCAAGATATTCTTTTTCCGGCGGCAGCAAACCGCGCGATTGCTCGGGAATCTTCCAATCGGCAATGTCCTTATCCGGCCCCGGTTTTTCCATAAACTCAAGAATCCGCTGGTTCGCATCGATTTTCATAATGCCGAATCCCGACGCATCGCTCCGGCTGACGGCAGTTGTCGCAATCGTGCAGTCCGCGCCGGACTTCAAATGTTCGCTAAAATACGAACGCAAATCCATCTTGTAGAGCTGATCGCCTGAAAGAATGATGTAATGCGTTGGGCTGAGCGTTTTAAAATGAATGAAATTCTTACGCACCGAATCGGCAGTGCCTTCGTACCAGCCTGAATGCTCAAGCGTCTGCTCCGCCGCAAGGATTTCCACAAAGCCCTTCGAAAAGCGATCGAAATTATACGAGTTGGCAATGTGCATGTGCAAGGAGGCCGAATTAAACTGCGTCAGCAAATAAATCTGCCGATACCCCGAATTGATGCAATTCGATATCGAAATATCAACGATGCGGTACTTGCCGCCAAAGGACACCGCAGGTTTTGAGCGCACTTTAGTCAGCGGATAAAGCCGCGTCCCCTTCCCGCCCCCCAGAATCAAAGCCAAAATACGCGCTTCGTTTTTATTTTCCATATATATAGCGCCTCCTACCATAATTTTTCCCAAAATCCGGAACCCCGCGCCCGCCGCAACGTATGCCGCCTCGCAGTAAATGCGCCCGCCGCTCTCCTCGCGCCGACATGAAAGCCAGTATATCCGTAAAAAAGTGCTTTTACAATTTTTTTATACCGAGGGGCGAGGCTGCCGCCCCCTGTAAAATATAATGTCGCCAGTTTCTGTACTCCGGCGGTTTATTGTATATTGGAATCGTAAATTCCTTGCCTATACATTTTTGAAGTTCCGTTATCGGAGATGAGCCTTTCAGGATTGTTCGTAGATAGTTATTCATACATGTTTGAACTTCAATAAATACGTTTGGATTACGTTTAGAGAAATCCGTACCTTTCGGGTAAAAGCGTCTGAATATCCTGTTGTGCTTCTCGTTTGTCTCGCGTTCACTTGCACAATAAGGCTGGGCAAAATACAACATCGTTCTCTTCGTGCCATCTGATGGTTTTTCTATTCTCTTAAAATCTATGAATTCCGGGCTGCCGTCCGCCTGCGGAACTCAGTTTTTGACTTACTTATGCGATTTATAGATATGCTCGTCCATACCTCGCATTATAACGCGTTCACGATGCAAGCGTCGGGGGATTAGACGCGTTTAGCGAATAAAAAACACAAGAGTTCTACTCTATCCGCCCGCTATTCCTGTCCGCGTGCGTGCATGAGCCATTTTCCGGAGCGATAATAAAAAAAGAAGACGATGGACGTAACTCCCCACGTTACCGGATAGCAAGAAATGACCATGAGGATCGTCCGGTTCAGCGGCACGGCGAGGAAAAGCCACACTATGCGGAGGAGGCACACGCCGAGCATGGTGATAATCATGGGGCGAAATGTGTCGCCGACACCGTGGATGGAGCCGGAAAACACTTCAATTGGCACATAGAGAACAAAAAACAGCGACATATAGCGCAGAATCGCCATGCCTTCGCGAATAACGGCCGCGTCCTGCGTAAACAGCCCATAAAGCTGCCGACCGGTCAAATTGAACAGCACGGCAAAAACGACGGCAGTGCATTCCATCAGTACGAGGCCTTCCCGGTTTCCCTGTTTTATGCGTTCGATAGCTCTTGCGCCGAAATTCTGGCCGGAAAACGTGGTCAACGCTTGGCCGAACGAGCTGCTCGTCATCCAAAAAAAGCCGTCGATTCGTCCAAATGCCGCCCACGCCGCAATCATGTCGGTTCCGAACGCATTGATATTCGACTGAATGATCAGATTCGAGACTGTATACAGCGACGACTGAATGCCCGATGGAAGTCCGAGTTTAATCATCCGGTACAGGATGTGAGGGGACGGACGGATATTTCGGATGCGGAAGGAGAATGTCCGTTCCTGCCGCAGCCGTATAAAAATCATGAGGGCGCAGACGACTTGACAGACGGCAGTTGCTGCAGCCGCGCCGCTGACGCCCCAGCAAAAAATGCTGACGAAAAGCAAGTCGAGCAGGACGTTTACAGCTGCGCCGATTACTAAAATGATGAAGGGACTTTTGGAATCTCCTGCTGCACACAAAACGCCAGACCCCATATTATAGATAAACATCGGGATGATGCCGGAAAAATAAATGCGCAGGTAGTCGGCGCTGGCTTCAAAGATGCTTTCCGGCGTTCCGATGACGCAGAGCGCAAACGGGGCTGACAAAATACCTGCGGCCGTCATAAAGGCTCCCATAAAAATCGAAATCCATAGCGCGGTGTGTACTGCATTTTCAAGCTCTTTTATACGCGCCGCCCCATAAAAATGTGAGATAATAATTGAAGAACCGGAGGAAAGGCCGGTAAAAAAACCTACTAAAAGATTAACGTAAACCGCAGTTCCGCCGCCGGCTGCCGCTAATGCCTCTTTGCCCAGATAGTTGCCGACCACAATGGCATCAACTGTATTGTAAAGCTGCTGAAAGAATGTCCCCAGTACAAACGGAATAAAAAAGCGCATGATTCCTTTCAGAATCGGCCCGCGCGTAAGATCAATGGAACCGGATACATTCATGGCGTTTTATAACATGGAATAAAATAAAAAGCAAAACGGCCGCTTTTGCGCGAAATGCAAAGATCCGGCGCGTTTCTGAATCCGTTTTTGCAAAGATTTGAGCGAAAAAACAGTATATATAATTGCCTTATAAAACAAAATATACCCCTTTGAAACGGAGCCATATAGATGAACGCAGCCAGCAAAGACACTGTGCAAGTCATTCTGTAAATTCCTAAAAAGTAGGCACAGTGATAAAATAGACACAGGAGTCAAGTTATGACCAAAGCAAGAACCCCACCACCACACAAAGTTGTAATGATAGAAGGCAAAAGCGAGATTATTAAAGCTTTGCTTTCAGAATACGCCATCCAGT
>CAUTOX010000068.1:0-12204 GCA_963539665.1 uncultured Treponema sp. | reverse complement strand
TCAATGTTGAGGACATGATAAAAGAAGAAGAAATGGTGATTATGATTTCCAAACTCGGTTATCTTAAACGAATTGCCGTTACTTCTTATAAAAAGCAGGACAGGGGCGGCAAGGGAAGCAACAGCGCGTCTCTTGTTGAGGATGACTATGTTAATCAGCTTTTTATTGCGTCCACGCACGACCACATTTTGTTTATAACGACTGCTGGACGCGCTTATTGGGTAAAAGTGCATGAAATTCCGGAAGCATCGAAAGCAAGCAGGGGCGCGCACATAAAAAGTTTGATTTCAATCGGCGCCGACGAAGAAATAACGACCGTTGTCTCGATAAAAGAGTTTTCTGAAAAAGAATATTTGTTTATGGCGACGGCGAACGGCGTTATCAAAAAAGTTCAGACAAGTGAATTTTCCAATGCAAAGATACGCGGAATTATTGCGCTTAAACTTGATGCCGGAGATAAACTTATCAGCGCGATTCCGACGGACGGTACTTCGGAAGTTATACTTGTTTCACGGCGCGGAAAAGCGCTCCGTTTTTCGGAAGAAGATGTGCGCCCGATGGGACGCGCCAGCCGCGGTATAAAGGGGCTGAAACTTTCCGAAGGCGATGAAGTTGCCGGAGCAATAAAAGTTACGGAGGACGAAGCGATTTTGTTGCTTACGGAAAAAGGATACGGTAAGCGCGTTGACTTTGATGATTATAGACCGCACGGGCGCGGTACCGGCGGGCAAAAGATTTTTGGCAATATAGAGGAGCGCGGCGAAATTATCGGATTACTTTCCGTACATGATTCCGATGAAATTGTTTGCATGACGGGACAAGGAAAAACATTGCGGGTTACTTCCGCCGAAATAAGCAAACAGGGGACAGGCTCTATGGGCATCAAGGTTGTCAATATTTCTGAGCCGGATACGCTTATCGGTGTGGATAAAGTACAAGGCGATAAAGAAGATAAAAACTTGTAATTTATTGTATTATAAGAAATTATATTATAATTGTATCAATTAACTAGTGTTATCTGTGCAGAATACTTAGTATCACCGATACTCTGCATTGGATGTGTTAATTAAAAAAAATAATAAAGTCGGTCTTAATGACCGGCTTTTTTTATGTGCGTGTATCTTATTTATTATAGTATTTAGTATATAAATACCAATCTATGTATCGTTATTTTTTTATACATCTTTCCTATTTTGGTTTTTAATTGATTTTAATAACTACGCTGATAAAAGGTTATATATAACACTGTATTTTTATTTAATTGTTTCACGTGAAACTTATCCACAACTTGTAAACTATTTGTGGATAACTGATTCATAAGAATATAAGTTATTCACATTAAGTGCATAATATGTTGAATTCAGATAATTTATTCCATAAAGTATACAGCGCTTGTAAAACTACGCTGTTTCACGTGAAACATATATATTAACTAACGAACGAATGTAAGTTTTCTATCCACTTTACATTGTAAATGGATGGAAAACTCAATATACTGCCCGCCAATGTCTGATTTTTATGATTTTTACGATATAGTTGTAATAGGCGCGGGACATGCCGGTATTGAAGCGGCATTAGCAAGTGCCCGCATGGGATTAAAAACACTGCTTATAACACAATCTATTGATACGGTTGCCCGTATGTCATGCAATCCTTCTATAGGCGGAATTGCGAAGGGAAATATTGTCCGTGAAATAGACGCTCTTGGTGGCGAAATGGCAAAACTGATAGACAAATCATTGATACAGTTTAGAATGCTGAATAAAAGTCGCGGGCCAGCCGTACAAGCGCCGCGTGCGCAAGCGGATAAACTGCTTTATGCGCAACTTGCAAGAAAAACCGTTGAAACATCGCCGAATCTTTATATGCTCATGGATACCGTTGTAGATATTATAACGGTAAAAACGCTATCTCCGATGCCTTCTAATTCAAGCGATTCGGATTGTTCTGCGGAAATGCGGAAAAGAGTAACCGGAATTGTAACGGAACGCGGAAGAGTGATTCCTGTACGGGCGGTTGTGCTTACGACCGGAACATTTTTGGGCGGGAAAATATTTATCGGAGAATACGATGCTCCTTGCGGCCGATTAGGCGAACCTGCCGCTTTTGGGCTTACTGATTCGCTTAATCGCTTGGGATTTGTAACGGGGCGGCTTAAAACCGGTACTCCCCCGCGCGTTCTTAAAAGCACAATCGATTTTTCTAAACTGGAAGAGCAATGCGGAGATGAGTACGTCATTCCGTTTTCATTTTCTAATGAAAAGATAGACCGGCAAACAGTTCCCTGTCATATTGCCTTCACTAATAATGAAACTCATAAGGTTATTGATGCTAATATTTCCCGCTCGCCGTTATATAGCGGAAAGATACACGGCGTTGGGCCGCGCTATTGCCCTTCTATAGAAGATAAGGTGATGCGTTTTAAGGAACGTGAGCGGCACCAGATTTTTGTAGAGCCGGAAGGACTTGAAACCGATGAAATCTACCTGAATGGACTGTCGTCTTCGCTACCGGAAAGTGTGCAGAATCAGTTTATGCACACGATGATTGGATTCGAGTATGCAGTGCAGAGCCGACCGGGTTATGCGGTTGAATATGATTATGTCGAGCCGACGCAGCTGTTTCCTTCGCTTGAAACAAAGCGTGTTGCCGGTATGTTCAATGCCGGACAGATAAACGGAACATCAGGATATGAAGAAGCGGCCGGACAGGGGCTGGTTGCAGGAATTAATGCAGGATTGTACGCAAAGGCGCATCGGGAGCAATGCGGAAAGATGTTTTCTGCCGATTGCGTTTTTGCTGAAAATCCCGCCGTGCCACTTTTATTGCAGAACGGTAAGCCGGATTCCACTAATCGCCAGTTTGAAGAATTGTTTAACGCTGCGCAAGAACAGGTGCAAAAACAAAACGGTTTTAATCATTTTCATGATATTCCTGACTGGCAGCCGATTGTAATTCGGCGCGATGAAGCGTATATCGGCGTTTTAATTGATGATTTGGTTACGCTTGGGACTAAGGAGCCGTACCGAATGTTTACGGCGCGGGCGGAATACCGGCTCAAGCTGCGGCATGATACTGCGGATAGGCGGCTTACAAAGTATGCGGTCAGCGTTGGCTTGAAGCCTCAATCGGTTCTTGAACGTGTTGAAGCGAAATATGCGGAGATAGAAAATATTGTTGCAATGCTTTTGAAAAATCCCGATTTGCAAAACTCCGGTTTTAGCGAAGAGTTATGGAATGCGGCGCAGGTTGAATATAAATATAAATATTATATTGAAAAACAAGATCGGCGGGTTGAAAAAATGCACCGCATGGAGCATGTGGTGATTCCGGCTGACTTTGATTACGGAGCGATTCCTTCGCTTTCAGCCGAGTCGAAATTCAAATTAGAAAAAATTAGGCCGCTTACTTTAGGTCAAGCGCAACGGATTTCCGGCATCCGCACGAGCGATATTATGCTGCTTATGGTTTATCTAAAATAAATGTAGAAAAGGGCATCTCGAAAAACTCGCTTTTTGCGATTTTTTCGAGATTGCGACGAGTTGTAACTCGCTGGATTATCGCGAGTTACAACATTGCATTTTCAAAGTTACCTCTAAAAACTGAAGTTTTTAGAGGTTTCCAAAAGTATGCGGATGAATCGAATAGCGGCAGTTTGTTTAGCAAAAGCACCTGACTTTGTGCCCATCCGCAATGTTTTTAAATTCAGGACATTCATCTTTGCAGCGCGGCAGTGCGTGCGGGCATCTGCATACAAATGGGCAGCCTCGCTCCTGTTCCAGAACAGATTTGATTTCGACGGCTGATGCAGTCTTTCGGTGTGCGGCTCCTGCAAAAAGCAGCTTGGAGTATGGATGCGCAGCGGATTTGTATAAATCTTTGGCAGGGCCTTCTTCTACAAGCGTCCCGCGGAACATAACGCCGATTGTATCGCAAAAATACGAGGCGACTTTTAAATCATGCGTGATAAAAAGAAGGCTTAGATTCCGCAATTCACGGAGGCGAATCAAAAGATCGAGAATTTGAGCTTGTATAGACACATCGAGGGCGGAAACGATTTCATCGCATATCAGCGCATCTGGATTCATGATAAGGCCGCGCGCAATTGAAATGCGCTGCCGTTGCCCGCCGGAAAACTCCGTAGGCCGGCGCATTAGCGAATCCTTTTCTAGTCCGACTTCTTCAATAATTCGTTCGGCTTTTTCACGTATTTCCTTTGTAGATATATGAATAGAAGAATACTTAAGAGCATCGGTAAGCGCTTCGTACACAGTCATGCGGGGATTGAGCGAGCGTGCCGGGTCTTGAAAGATATATTTTACTTTTTCCCGATATTGGCGAAGCTGTTTTTTAGGAAGGCTAGAAATATCAACAGGGGCTGTGGTATTTTGCCCCGTGTAAAAAATATTCCCCGAATCAGGTTGATACATCCGAATCAAAAGCCGCGCCGTAGTTGTTTTTCCGCATCCTGATTCGCCAACGAGCGCGTATGTCTTTCCGTGCATGATTTTGAATGAAACATCATTGACGGCATATACAAACTGTCCGCGCTGCGCAAAAAATCCGGCTTCCATATTAAACCGTTTTGAAAGATGTTTCGCTTCAATGATTGCTGCGGCATGATCCATCGGATGCTCCTGAAATTATATTAAACCAGTTCTACAATCAAATTATCGAACTGGTTTTATTGGAATAGTTTTGCTTCGGTATATTGTAAAACGATGCGGTAATTTATTGCGGAGCGTGTAATGCCGTCCGCAATGCTTACATAATCTGCTCTGTGTCCGGCAGCAGCGCTTTTAGGCGGAAAGTACCGTCTGTATCAGCGGCCAGCGAATAAGATTGCTTACCGTGTCCCTTCTCCGTACCGCTGAACACGAAGATAATCCGCTTTTCATCGGGCGCGTTTGCACTTGCGGCATCGGCAACAACTGCTCCGCCTTTGCTCAAAGAACCGAACAAAATTTCATCAACGAGCGGCGTTGCTATTTTTTCTTCTATTATTCTTGTCAGATTGCGCGCGCCAAATTCACGGGAATAGCCGATTTCGGCAAGATAGGCTTCGCAATCGAAAGAAAGCGTTAGGCGCACCTTTTTTGCAGAAAGGCGGGTAGCAAGTTTTTTCCATTCCTTCCGCACGATAGAAAGAACGGTATCCGTATCTAGATGCATAAATGGCACTACGGCATTTAAGCGGTTCCTAAATTCCGGCGAAAATTCCCGTTCAACCGCCTCCTTGATGGACGCTTTGTCTTCGGCAAAACCTGCGGTATCGCGTTCAAATCCGACTCGAGCCTTTTCCATATCCCGCGCTCCCGCATTACTGGTCATGATGATGATACAATTCCTGAAATCCGTTTTACGTCCCTGATTATCCGTCAGCATTCCGTAATCCATCACTTGCAGGAAAATGTTGTAAATATCTTCATGCGCCTTTTCAATCTCATCAAACAAAATAACGGAATGCGGATTCTTGCGCACCTCATCGGTTAAAAGCCCGCCGGAATCATAACCGATGTAGCCCGGAGGAGAACCAATGAGCCGACTGACTGCATGACGCTCCTGATATTCGCTCATGTCATAGCGGAGGAGCGGCTGGCCGAGTTCGGTTGCAAGCGTTCGTGCCAATTCTGTCTTTCCGACGCCTGTTGGCCCGACAAACAGAAAGCAGGCTTCAGGCTTTTCCGGATTCTTAATACCTGCGCGGGCGCGTTTTACGGCATTCACCACAATATTTACTGCGCTGTTTTGTCCATAAATTTCATCACAAATTCGGTTTTCAAGATTTTTTAGCTTTTCTTTTTCTCCGCCTGCAAGCGTTTCGACAGGAATTCGCGTTATTTTTGAAACAACGTGCGCAATCGTGCTGCTTGAAACCGCTCCTGCGCGGGTGTAATTGTTTGCCGATGTCATGGAACCGAGAACAGAAACCTGAAAAATTGCCGTCTTTCCTGAAAAACCGCCGCCCGCTTTAATGCTTGAGAAAGCTCCCGCCTCATCGATAATGTCAATCGCCTTATCCGGTAGCCGCCGGTCGGTCAAATACTGAATAGAAAGATCTACAGCACTTTCTACCGCCGATTTTGAATATTTTACGCGATGGTACTGCTCATAACGCGGCAACAGCCCTTCAATAATTTTAATGGTTTCGTTTCTGGTTGGTTCCGTAATATCGATTTTTTGAAAGCGCCGGACAAGCGCACGGTCTTTTTCAAAGTTTTTCGCGTATTCTTCAAATGTTGTAGAACCGATGCAGCGGATTTTTCCGTTGGCAAGCGCAGGTTTTAGCATATTGGCTGCATCCATACTGGAGCCGCCGTTTGTCCCCGCTCCGATAATCATGTGAATTTCATCGATAAAGAGAATGGCGTTTTTCCGTTCGGCAAGTTCGTCCACGATTGCATGGAGCCGCTCTTCAAAGTCTCCGCGGAATTTTGATCCCGCCAACATTAATCCAATGTCAAGCGAGTATATCGAAAAGTTTTGCAGATTCTGCGGCACGTCTCCTTTTACGATGCGGTTTGCAAGTCCTTGCGTGATTGCAGTTTTGCCGACACCGGCATCTCCGACATGCAGCGGATTGTTTTTTGTACGCCGGCACAACACTTGGATTGTCCGCTCAATTTCCGCCTCGCGCCCAACTAAAATATCGTACATACCGCTCCGCGCTTGTTCCGTCATATCGATGCAGTAGCGTTCAAGCGCAGTTTTCCGGCCGCCTTTATTTTTCGGTTGCGTATTTTCAAATTCGTCTTGCTGAGTATTTTCCATCCTAACTGTCCGTATGCGGGAAATAATGTCGAGCAAGGGCTGTCTTTCAACGCCATGCGAGTGCAAGAAATAAGAACAATAGTTCTTTGTCTCGTCGAGCATACTAATCAGCACATCCGTTATGTCTACGGCGTTGCGGTCGCTTGCAACGCAATGAAAAACTGCCCGATTCATAACAGACTGAAAGCCGAGCGTTTCAGTTGGAACCGGATTGTTATCTTCCGTGCCGAAGGGGCGACGAGGCACTTTTGTTTCGAGGTATTTTGAAATATCGTCTTTCATCAAATCCGGCTGCGCACCGCAAGCGCTCAGAATATCTACAATCGGAGGGGAATCAAGCGATGCGCGCAGGAGATGCTCCGGCGTCAAATACTCGTGGCGCGACTGGCGTACCAGCAAGAGCGCTTCTGAAAGAATTTTTCCAAGCAATGAACTGATTTTCATATTCGTTCCGCCTCTATTCGCAAAGGAAATCCTTGTTTTCGTGCGCGCGCCGTTGCAATGTTTGTGCGCGTTACAGCAATATCGTATGTATAGACGCCGATAATTGCCTTGCCTTTCTGGTGCGTTTCTTCTGTCAGCGCTTCTGCTTCAAGTTCCGACTTGCTAAAAACCGAAACAAGCACTGCAATGACAAATGCTTTGGTTGTAAAATCATCATTGAATAAAATAACGCGGCAATCTGGGGGGAGTTCAAGTTGGGAATCTGTTATATTTTCAGTTGACTGTCCCGATACGTCAGTTCTAAACATGCCTAAAATATACCATATTTTTATGGTATAAGAAAATATATTTAATGCAGGAAAGGGAGAAATCCGCAGTAATTCAAGCAGCGGAAACATAGCGCCGCAGATTCCGCACCGAAAAGGCGGAATGATTCATGCAGCGTATTGCACATCTGCCGGAAGAAAAATTGCCGGCAGATGCGGAAGTTTGTCTGTTATTGCGGGAAGAACTTTTCGGTACAACGCGCACGGGTAAGAAAAATATAGTCGCGGTAGTAGCGGCTGTAAAACCGGTCTAACGGAATTTCCCTGCCATCTTTGAATATCGTGCATTGGAAACGGCCGCGCGCATCAAAGTACGGAAAAATTACTGCGCATTCATTAAAAACTTTGACTTCCGGCGTTCGGCGGTCGGTTTCGCGGATAGCGGCAAAGTAGAATGTTTCCGGTTCCGTAACGGCGAGCACATAAAGCATCGGCTTGAGTTGTTTTACGGAATATCCGGTGTTTTTGATAAATCCCGAAATATTTTGAATGCCGTTGTCAGTCAGCTCGGCTGCAAATGGTTCTATTTTAACGTCCACGCCGGATTCATTATACAGGTACTGACGGCCGGTGCGAACGGAAAATATTGCTGCGGCAAGATTGCGTATCCAGTCGAGGGAGAAGGAAATGTCGTATTTTGATGCCATAATGCCTTGAAATCCAGTGTCCTTGTACTTCACTGTATGTTTGAGGAGCGGATCGCGTTTAAGCCGGCCGCCGGTAAGCGGTTCAATTACGCCGTCGGCAATCCATTTCAGAAATCCTGCGCCGGAAAGGACAAGTTTATTTTGTTCTTCCGGCGTAATCTCGCGCGGCTTTCCGTCCGATATGTTGACCGGATTTTCGTTTTCGTCATACATAGCATCATCCGTCCATCTGATTGACGGAATTTTTTCTCGGATGAAGTTAATCATTTGCTGCGATGAATGATACGAGTCGGCAGCGCTCTTTGCATATTGCCACGGAAGCATATCGGCAGTCCATTTGACAATCTCATTGAATGAAGCGTCGTAGAAGCGGGCGAATGGAAGTCCGGTCGGTACGCCGCGCGCGGCATAGCATTTGTACACGATAAAGTCCGCATACGCCGTTTTTCCGGCTGGAGTAAATTGCACGAAAATTTCACTGTCCGCCGCAAAATAATACCGAATCGAAAGCGGTTTGCCGGTTTTCTTGTCGCGCATCAAAAGCCAACTGCCGATGCCGTCTCCCGGAAAATAATCCTGCATCACCGTCGATTGTACGCCGTCCGAGTATACATCCATCGCCAACTGATACTGCGGAGCTACAAAAATATTCGATAATTCGTCAGTCTCTTCAAGCCGTATCTGAAACTGCTTGCCGATATTGTTTTTCCGCAACTCAACATGGTTTTGTCGCACTGCAGAAAGCGGGGCTTCAAACCACGTTTCTCTCATCCCTTTTCTGATGTCAGACGAGTCAGGCACGTCATAACGGCTTTCCGCAGAAAAAAGCGGAATCGCCGTAAAAAATACCAATATCGCTGCAAAAACAGCATTTTTCCTATTCATAAGACCTCCAACCGTGTCGCCGCCGATTGTACAGCGGTATATGAACACGCATAAATCCAATCATACAATAATGTAGCATCGAATACGGAAAATAGATTCAGACGCACATTGATAAATCCGCTTTGCCGCAGGTTTTATTCGCGCGTCAGGGGTATTGATTATCTTTTCGCACTGCCGAATTGCAAAATGCCGCTGAAGCGCACTGCATCTGTCTGAACCAGAAAGCGTATTCGCATTTACAAGTATACCGAAAACGATACGCTTTGTTTGCGTTTGCCGCCGATACTTGCCACAGTCTTATTATCGGCATTTCCGCCATAGATGGGGAGTAATGGGCTGTCTATAATTGCGGCGATGTACCCGGTAAATAGTAATGGGCATCTCGAAAAACTCGCTTTTTGCGATTTTTTTTTGAGATTGCGACGAGTTGCAACTCGTTGGATTATCGCGAGTTACAACATCGCATTTTCAAAGTTATCTCTAAAAACTGAGATTTTTAGAGGTTCTCTAATATTGCCGGATTCTTTGCTCCGGCGGTTTATTTTATATTGGAATCGTAAATTCCTTGCCTGTACATTTGCAGCTGCCCAATGACTTAAACTGCCCAATATGGAAAATTACCTGTAGCAAAAATACAATGTGCAAGCCCGCGTAAAGCCTGCACATTCTGCCGTATAACAGTCTATTAATTTCCGGAACTGACTTTGAATTTGTTTATTTCTTCGGATAAGTTTTTGATGCTGGTTTTATTCCGCTCGACAATTTCTGCAACGCCGTCGACCGCGGTGTTGATTTGAAGGGCTCCGGCGGTCATTTCGTTCATGCTCTCTGAAAGAACTTTTGTCAAATCGTCGAGTTTGTGCATTTCTTCCGCCATTTCGCGGCTACCTTTAAGCATTTCGTCGGAATCTTCCCGCACTTCAACAGTAACGGTATTGATGTTCTTGATTGCCGATAGAACGGCGCGGCTTGCCGACTCCTGTTGCCGCATATTTTCCGTCAATGCGGCGCTGATGTCTTTGACTTGGCCGGCGGAGGTAAAAATGACGTTGAACTTGTCTTCTACTGCTTTTGACGAAGAGGAAAGGGACGCAATTTCAGCGCCGAGATTTTTAAGCGTTGTCGTTATCATTTTGCCTTGCGCGCTGGATTCTTCCGCCAGTTTCCGGATTTCATCGGCAACAACGGCAAACCCTTTTCCGGATTCGCCTGCATGAGCCGCTTCAATCGCCGCATTCATGGCGAGCAGGTTCGTTTGGCTTGCAATGTTTTGAATAATTCCCGAAGCTTCCATCAAGCCTCCCGAACTTTCAATGATTTTCTGCGTAACGGAATTTGTTGTCAGCAGCGTTTCTTTGCCGTCGGCAGTCGCTTTAACCAGAGCGCCGATGGCATCTCCGCTTTTTTCAAGCGAGTGCGTAATGGCTGCGATGTTTTTTGTCATATCTTCAACGGAATCGGTGGAGCTGTGAACGCTGGCAGACTGCCGCTTAATACTGTCTGCAAGCATTGCAATCGTGTGTATGATTTTTTCAATCGTTCCGGCAGTCTCTTCAACGCTGGCCGCTTGCATCACTGTCTGATCTTTTATTTGATTGATATTTTTGCGGATGTTCCGTACCGCTCCCGCCGTTTTAGTCATATTCGCATTCAGATCGCTTCCGATTTCTTCCATAACGTGCGTACTTCCGCCGACCGTCCGTATTGCGCGCTCAAGATTTTCCACCGTTTCATTAAAATACTGCGACAAAACAGTAATTTCATCATTGCCTTTAACTGGCAATCGTACCTGCAAATCGCCGCCCGCCACTTGCTGAAGAACTTTGCCGGTAAATTGGAGCGGAAGGGCAACCATTTTGTGCACGAGTACAAAGAGCAACGCTACAATAATAACCAGCACGACCACATAGAAGAGCACCGTCGTGATAATTGCCCGTACCGCCTTTGACGTAGAACGCTGAATCGATGTTACCGAAATGAGCGTCCACTTTGCAGCGACGCCCTTAATCGTTACCGGCAAGAATATAAACGATGCCTGCATTCCCGCCGTATGAGAATGCGCCCTCAAAATCTGCGACTCGCCTTTTGCAACTGCGGCAAATGTTGTTTTGAATTCAGGATTTGAATCGAATTGATTTTGCATCACCTGCTTTGCGTCAATGCCGTTTGCAATAATTGTTCCGTCATCCGCGCAAAGGATTCTAAAATTCTCCTTCATCGTATCCGCAATGCTTTCAATGCTTTTCTGAATGAATGTTATGTTGATATCAGCATTAAGCGCACCGAATACCTTGCCGTTGTAGAGAATAGGAAAGGCAATCGTCGTAACGATATTCGATTCGTAATTATATGGAGAACACAGCACAGGCATCCGCTGCTTCATCGGTTCGGAATACCAATATTCCTGCGCCGGATCGTCCACGCCGTCAACTGCAATGCCCGATGAAGTTTTATGCGTATAACTTAAAAAACGCCCGCCTGTCCGGTAGAGCGGAACGGAAGCAAAGTCTGCGTCTTTCGCATCAAAAGCATTTGGTTCAAACAGAATGCCGAACGCTTCAAGCGTTTCGTTTTGCGTTAAAATGCTTTTGGAGTAGCGAATCAGTCGTTCGCGGCTACGCTGTTCGATCGGCAGCTCCAGCTCCGCATAAATGAGCGCAAGCATATCCCGCGCCGCCTGACTGTTTTCCGCAAATACCGCCTCCAAATTATACGCAAAACTTTCGTTTTGATTTTTTGTAATTTCGATATTTTCAGCGATGGCGTATGTATACTCATCGATACCTTCGTACGTTCCCTGCGCCGCAAAAATAACGCATACAACCGCTGAAATAACAAGCGCCAGCTTAAACCCGATTCCACCTTTAAGGTTCATAGATACCATCCTTGTGTAAATGATGTTAATAAATAGTGATTTTTCTCTCAGATATATACGTCGTATGCAGCATCTATTTTATTCTGATGTCATACGGACGTTTTCAGTTCAGTCCCGCAGCGGCGTACTTGTTGCGTAGCCATTGTCCTCTGCTCCGAACCGGCAGGATAAGTTGTGCGAATATAAAGGATTCCGCGGAAACACGGAACTCAGTTTTTGCAAAAATTAGTATTGTCGTTGAATGGGCAATGGCATT
>CAUTOX010000067.1:0-12310 GCA_963539665.1 uncultured Treponema sp. | reverse complement strand
GACTTTCTTTGAATATTTTTTCCCGTATTATATTGAAATATCGATTAACCGTGTTCCGATTTACACCCACGATTTTGGCCGTTGCGGTAGCGGTTATGTCTTCCACAAAACATAAAATTATTTTGTTTATTTTTGTTGTACTAAGTCTATGATACATAATGACTTATAACCTCTCATTCTTTGAGATGCTAGTCAAGAGCCTATGATTTGACACTGGGCTAGGAATAAACGTATATACGAATAAGATGTCGACTAACGATCTGCGTAATCTTTTCAAGTGGCAAAAAAAGGGAACAATAGTAACAGTTTATGCTACTTCCTGGATGTCGAAAAATTATCAGGACATTCTCTTGCTTGATTGGATAGGAAAAGAGTAAAAAATAAAAAAACAAGCGGAATATTGCAAATAAAACCCATCGCTACAGCTTCGTCGCAGAGGCGTTCGATTCTGCTTCATAAGGCAAGTAGCTATAGAAATTTTCGGCCGCCCGCTTCCAGATCGCAAGTGCGAAACTGGAGAGAGGCTCACGGCGGGACTCCTTGCTGATTTTGCGCGTCCATTTTGGTTCTGCCCTGCTTCCTTGTCCGTCTGCTATTCCTTTGCGCTCAAAAAAGCGGTATCATCCGAGCCTTCAATAATTCATGCAGAATGGAAAAGGAGCGCGTATGCAGCGAATAAGACGCACGTTGTCCGTTAAGCTTGTTATGGTATTTTTTCCGGCGATTATGGGGTTTTTGGCGTTCGGATTTTTTGTGCTGCGCCATAAGAGTGCGCTCGATGCGTCGGCGGCGGTACGGAGCACGTTGCATATTACGGCAGCAGGGGCGCACGGACTGTGTAGCGGCATTCCGCTAGATTTACTGACGGAGGAATCTTATACGGAAGAGCCGTTCCAAACGATGCAACGGAAACTGGATAAACTGCAAGAGCAAACGGGCGCCTTCAACATCTGGCTTATCAAAAAAACAAACGGGCAGCCGCAGGTTTTGACGGCAACGCACAGGGCAGATTCATTTTTTACGTTTACCGAGCCGCCGCCAGAGCTTTTGGAAGCATTTAAAACGAATGCGGAAACCTTTACGGATTCTCCGTATCGCAATCGGTTTGGGATAGTGCAATCGCTTTTTACGCCGCTCGATGGCGCTGATTCTGCCGCCCGCTATGTTATTGCAGTCGATTCGGATTATTCCGGTCGGCATAAACAGCTTACGCGCTCGGTATGGCTGACGGTTATTCCGGTATTTTTGTTCTGCATAGTCTGCCTCGCGGTTGTTGTGTTTTTGGTTACGGTTTTCTTCGTGCGGCCGCTGACGGAGCTTCGCAAAAATCTTGATGAAATCGGCATGGGCACGGCGGATTTGAGTATTCGGCTTGCAGTTAAAGGCGATGACGAAATCTCCGACACGGCGCGTACGTTTAACAAGTTTATCGCGCATCTGAACACGATGATTGCAGACTTAAAGGCAAATACTTCGCAGGTATGCGTAGTGCAGAAAAATCTTTTTGCCGCATCGCAGGGAACGGCCGCTTCTATTCATCAAATCCGCAGCAATACGGCGGCAATTTCAAAATCAGCGGAGCTGCTGAACGAGGATGCAGGCGGCACCAACTCGCTGAGCGAAAATGTTTCTGCCATCGCGCAAAATCTAGTAGCAGTCATTCAACAGCAAACGCAGGCAAGCGCGTCATCGGCGGAGGCGACGGACGAGATGATAAAAAGTCTTTCCGTTATTGCGGAAGAAATCGGTCGGCTTGAATCCTTTTCGGAATCGCTTGAAACCAAATCCGAATCAGGCATCGGCAGCATGGATGAAACGGAAAAAGTGGTAACGGACATCAACACGCGCATTCAGGCGATTGATTCGTTTGTCAAAATGATTGACGGCATTGCAGAAAAGACCAATATGCTTGCGATGAATGCCGCGATTGAAGCGGCGCACGCGGGCGAATACGGAAAGGGATTTGCCGTTGTTTCGGAGGAGATTCGGAAACTTGCCGACGATGCAAAAAAGAACGCAGAATTCATTGCGCATTCCCTCAAAGACATCATCGACCGGATGCAGGCGGCCGCGCGCATTACGCAAGAGACAAAACGCTCTTTTGCCGACATTGACAGCGGCGTACACCAAACCGGAAAAGCGTTTATTTCGATGCGGGAACAAATTGAAACCGTTTCAGGAGCCGCGGGGGCCATTCAGCAAGCCGTCCGCGATTTACACCGTCAGCAAGAGCTGGTTGCATCGAGCGCGCATACGCTCAGCGGCGTTTCTTCGGAACTTGCCAGCACCGGCGGCAAAATCGAAACCCTCGCTGCAAAAGTCAACACCGGCATTTCCGAAATCCTCACCGGCATGGACGAAATCTCCGCAGCAGAACACATCGTCATCCAAGAAGCCGAAAACCTCAACGAAATAACCGGCTCCGTCCAAAAACAAATCGACAAGTTTAAGACAACGGCAGAGCCGGATTGAACGATACAGGGTTCGGTTATCCGCTTCGAGATTGCGGGCGTAAACGCGAAATCCGTACCTGCCTCGCGCTGGATTAAAAAATATCCGTTCCTCTAAAGTCGCCATGATAAAAAGAGAAGGGAGAGTAAGCCTGTTCGGAAACTTCCGTTTTGGAGCAGGACTATTTTCTTTCTGCGGCATGACGGATGTTTATTCGCAACGATACAGCCGCCTCTGTTCAGAGAGCAGGGCGGTACGGCAATTTGCAGTTTACGGCGGCGGTCGGTATAATGCGGCAAGGGTGAGATATGGGGCGAATGGCGGAGGTGCGGAAATATGGCGCGGAAACGGCTTTCCCGCGAAAAAATTATAAACGCGTTTTTGACCTCTGCATTCGACAAGGGGGCCGGCGCAACTTCTTTGCAGGACATATCTGACATCCTTCTGATAAAAAAAGCATCGCTGTATAATCATTTTTCCAGCCGGGACGATATGTATGCGGCCGTGCTGTCCTACTGTCGGGACACGCTCGGCGAGCTTCATTTTTTGCCGGATACCCTGCGTGCCGATGGGACTTTTTTGGATGAGGATATATTTTCCGTCTGCAAAAATGTTCTCCGCCGTTATCTTTTGCTTTTTGGAATCGAACCGCTGTTTCAAATCTACATTTTCATTCATACCGAACAATATTTCTGCGCGGCGGCGTATAAAATTGCCGATGCGGAGCTGACAAAAGTGCAGGACGGCATCCGAATTCTGCTGGAGGCGTATGCGCAAAGCGGAAAAATCCACTTTTCCGACAGTCCAGCGCTCAAGCAGCTTGCCGATTGGTTCGGCGCAGCCTTTATGCAGCAGCTGGATATGTACATCATGCGCAAAAAGGAGACGGTCAGGCAGAATCCGGAGTGCGGCGCGGGAAGTCTTTTTTCAATGCCGCCCGACGATTCTACGTTGGATTCAATTTTGCAACTTGCTGAAACGAATCTAAGAATGCTCTTGCAGTATGCCGCGCACTGAATGCAAGAAAACCTTCTGCAGCGCGAAAATAAACGCGATTTCACCAATATATACACATTTTAGGCGCCTTTAACACCAAAAGTACACCGTATATTCACAACTTATCCACATTTAAAATCCGTAAAATAAAAAGCAAGAAGACGAACAGAGCGGCATTATTCTATGAGCCGTACAAATAAATCAATTTTATTTAGTTATAATATAAGGAGATAAAATCAATAATCCAATTCATCTATAAAACAATGATTTTGCCAACTTCTCCTCAAATGCTATCACCTCTAATGAATACACAAGTTATCCACATTTGCAGCACATTCCTTCGCTTCTAGCCGCATCTGCCGGAGCCAATTCTGCCGGAGGATAACCTGAGATTATTTATAGGTAATTCTGCATGATATTTTGGCCTTGACTATCATCTCAAAAAAAGAGGCTATAAGTCATTATGAATCTTACGTTTAACCTGCATTTGTGCCTTTGCCGACTCGATTAGCGGCGACAAAGTTGGCGCGAAAGTGCATTAAAAGGGAGCTGCGTAGCAGCGACCGCCCAAGCAATTTCCATGACAAAGGCAATGTCAGCGTTGAAGCAGGGTGTTAGATTTTTACTTAATATTATCTTCTTAATAATCAAAATTATCTTTGCGCGCGTAATTAATATCTACCGTGATGTTGCTTTAAAAAATCGTCAATAACTTTTCTGCTTTCTAAATAGGCGTATTTGTTTCCATCCGAATTCCCGCCTACCCTAATTCTCATCGTGGACGTATTTACTATACCATCTCCTGCAAAAATGTGTCCTGCATTTTTGTACGACCAAAGAATGGCATTTTTATTTTCTTCCTTAATTGCACAAGCCATATCGTAACTTCCCCACATTTGATCGTCTTCGCCAACAATCATCAGAACATTTGCTTTTATATTTTTTACAGGTATTAGTTTTTTTGCCCTTTCTGTATCGGCTTTTATGGAACTGTCGTATATCTGTTTATATTGAACAGGTGCTTTCGTCATCATCGGAATAAGCATATTTTTTAAAAATGCAAAAAAAGAACCTTTTTTTATATCAATAAATGGAACTTCTTCATTTTCCCACGTCCAGGATGAACCATAATTATTAAAATCTAATCCTGAAAAGTTATAAGCAGATGGGGCAATTAAAATAACATTGAATATTTCCTCATATTTTGTTGCTAAATTTAAAGTATATTCAGCACCTTTTGAAGCCCCCAAAACTGTTATCGGTTCTTTTTTCTCTATATTGTTTTTAACATATTTGAACACATCCTCAAATTGTTCAAACGGAATTCTAACTAATGTCTTTTGTTGATTTTTCATACCAAACATAAACACTGCCAATGTCTCATATCCTTCTTCTGCCAACCGTCGGGCTTCATCAAAATTCGGACTGCCTTCTGAACCGCCATAACAAATAACAACCCCATTATGAAGTTTATTGTCCGGAGTTAAATGAAACCCTTGAAGAGAGCCCTCATCAATATATTTCACATGAACGCCCTCTATGTGCGTCGGATACAAATGTATGTCAGTTACATTCAAAAAATATTTAGAAGTAGACAAACGCTCGTTTCCATATTTATAGTCGTTATAGAGCCTTAAACAACATACAATTCCAATCATAATCATTAAAGAAAGTAATATGGATAGAAATAATTTTTTCACTTTTTTCATTTTGAAAACCTCTTCACTGTAAGAATATACATATTCGATTGGTTCATACCTGCCTGCCTTTAGGCAGGTCAATCTAACTACCGCTTAACCTGCATTTGTGCCTTTGCCGAAGCGTCTAGCAAGGCAAAGTTGTCATAAAACTTGCGGTGCCGTATAGGCACAAATAAATGAGATTTCTTATATCTTTTTTCTTTCAGAAATATTCTTTCCGTTTTTTCAAAGCTACACTTCTATTATCATACTTTTCCTAAGCGGCGTAAAGCCGCGTACTACCACTACCGTGCTTCACCCTAAAGTCTCATTTCTTATTTTTCTTCCTGAAGACCTTTTTCTATCATAAAATCTATTATCAATTTTTGTTTTAGATTAGTCTCCATATCGAATCTCAATCCATCTTGTTTTAGGAAAGATAATTTATCTTCGTCTATTTTCTTCCAAGAAAAGATATTTTTCCATTCGACAAATGAGCCTTTTACTATTCCATTACTATAAAATCCATTATATTTTGAATATTTTTTTACTAAGATTGTATCTAAAAATGCAGGGATAAAAAATAAAAGATATACTAAGATAATCGGCTCTTTTAAAAGAATAGTATAAACTGTGAAGAAAAGAATCATCACAATATAATATATATACAAACCCTTGCTACTATTTTTTGTATTCTGTATTTTTAATATTTCTGAACCGAATTTATTGATTTGCTTTTTTAATGTTCCTAATTTGAATAAATTTACTATTATCCTTATTGCTGGAATAATAAAAAACCGTGTAAAGAAAAATAAGCTGATTAAAAAATATACAATTTTTCTTAAATCATTCATTTTTCCTCCTTAGCAGGCAACCGATCCGCCGCCCCGTTGGAGGGGCGCGCAGCGTCCCTCCAACATTCGCTTAACCTGCATTTGCGGCTTGTCCGCAATGTCAGCTTTGAAAACGGTGTTAGGTTTTATGTTATTTTGAACGTATATTTTCCTTACTTTTTTGGCTAGTTCTTCTTCATTTTTGACAATGATTTTTGCTGCAGAATAAACCCGACTACAATCATCGTAAAATCAACAGCAGGTGCCGCCCACCACACGGCTGTTTTTCCGCAGACCTTCGGCAGAAGCAGTATTAACGGAATAAACAAAATCAACTGTCTAAGCAGTACAATCATTCCCGCTTTTTTCCCGTCCCCGATAGACTGAAAAAATGTCAGTGTCATAATCATAATGCCGTATAAAATAAATGCCGAATAAAACATTTTGAAGTTTATAATGCCTGCTTCAATAATTTCACTTCTTATATTAAATAGTGATAATAATTTTTCAGGACACACCATCGCAGGTATCCATGAAACGGCGGCAAGAATTGTCGCGCCGTACATAAAAATATTCGTAGTTTCCCTAACTCTTTTATACTGATTCGCCCCATAATTTGCTCCTATAACAGGCTGTAATCCTTGGCTCATTCCCCAGAGCGGTATGAAAGAAAACATATACAGTCTCATTGTTGCAGACATTAAAATTCCCCATTTGTCCCCGCCATATGCAAATGCTTGTTTGAATAAAAAAGTTTGCTGAACAGCAAATAAAATTTGCATTAACATTGCCGAACTTCCAATGCTAAACATTTCACCGCAGATTTCTTTATATTTTTTGATTTTATGCATTTTGACGAATTCGCTTTTTCTCAAAAAGTAATGGAAAGTCAATCCTGCTTGCACTATTTGCGATATAACGGTAGCCACTGCTGCTCCTTCAATCGCATTCTCGCCCATAATCTTCATCAGAATCGGGTCTAACACGATATTCAATACGGCTCCGAATCCCATAATGAGCATTGATTGTTTTAAGGCTCCTTCGCCTCGCATTGTCATATTTCCCGCTTGTGCAAAATTTACAAAAAGCGAACCTAAAAATACTATCCGTAAATATCGCACTCCCATAATTTTAATATCGCCTTTTGCACCCACCATCTCTAAAAAATGCGGTGCAAGCACGATGCCGAATACGGTAATAATGGCGGAAAACATGATTATCCAATAGCAAAAATTACCAAAGATTTTATCTATTGTTTCTTTGTCGCCCTTGCCTATCGCTCTTGAAAGTATAGAAGCGCTTCCAACTCCGATTAAAGCAGAAATACCGCCGTTGAGTATGGTCAACGACATTGATATACTAATTGCAGACATAGCATAATCGCCGATAATTCTGCCTGCAAACACGCCGTCCATAAAAGGATACAGCCCGATAACAATCATTCCGACTATTCCCGGTACCGCTAAGGTAAACAGCAATTCTTTCGGCGATTTTGTTAATAATTGATTTTTCATATCTTGGTGCATTGTTTTGTTTCCTCCTATGATTTTCCTTAATTAAAAGCTGAATGAAGCCTAGTTTTTTTAATGGGCTTTTTCAAGCCCATTACTCAGTGTACACTGAGTAATTTTTTTAACGAAAATATGTCGGAAGATTTTTCTTATCAGCGATAAGTGCCGCTAGTAGCGGCATCGGCCTAACATAGACTTAGTACAACAAAAATAAACAAAATAATTTTATGTTTTGCTGAGGACATAACTGCTACCGTAACAGCTAAAATTGAATTGTGAGTGTAAGTTGTAGGAAAAACACCAGTCTTTGGACTTCTAAAACGAGGTGGAAAAGTGTTTACTCAGATTGTCCTAAATTGCTCAAAAGAAGCATTAATGCCCATAAAACAAAGGATATATCTTAGACAGTTCTACGATCAATACGGATGGTTGGAAATATTATTCGTGCGGAGGGTTTAATACCCTGATGCAGAGTATTAGGGTTGTTGATTGAAAAGTATTATTTAAAATGGTTATGATCATCATGGATTTTTTTATAGTAAAGATGAATTCGCCAGGGGAAAATGTCACGTAAATGTAATTGAAAACTTTTGGAATTTTACAAAGAGACGACTAGCTAAATTCAACACGGAACCTTTTACCATTTTCATAGGTTTTGAGATCGAAATTACTGGAAAAATACTAAAAAAGCGCCTCACTTTTTCCAAAAACTTAACATTCGACCTATTAGACTTTTTTATTCAGAATATTTTGTTTTAAGTTATTAAGTTTGTCCGCAAGCTCGTCAGGAATTTTAATTTCGCTTTGATTTGCAGAAGCTGATTGGGCGTAATTTTGAATCATGTGCTCCGCCAAATCAAAATTCTCTGCCATTTTTTTAGAGTGATATTCAAATTCTTTTTTATAATTTATGTTATGAAGGGCTGCATTACTTCCTTTTAAGCGGTAAGAAAGAGAGGAAACATTTAATTCAGGCGCATACATTTTTAATCCCTTTACAATAAACCTTGAATTCATTTGAAGAAGCTGAATCCAACCCGGATGGTCTGTTTCTAAAAGTAAAATTCCGTTTTTCACATCAACAATGGAAGTGTGTTCATAAATATTTTGTCCGTTTCCGCGAATGCTAGTAATTATTTTTTTCCATGCGTTAAATAACTTGTTATTCTTTTCAATCTCGCTTTTTTCAATACTGCTAAATGTCGCAGTTATCATATCCGCGCAGGAAATAAAATCATTTTTGCTCATACCAGTTTCCCCCTTGTATTGTATACACTTTTGTTGTGCTATGCCGGTAATTTTCGTAAGGTTCACCAGTAAGAAATGTGCAAAAAAGCTGATCGTATTCAGGCAGCAACGATGTTAATTTTGCGCGCTTTACCGGATCTAACTCAAGTAAAACGTCATCCATAAGCAGCACAGGTTTTATTCCGGTTATCCGATTATACCAAACCGCTTGCAATATTCTCAGTAAGAGCGAAATAAGGCGGCATTGACCGGTAGATGCAATGTGAATGAAATTAGCGCCATCTTTTTTGAAGATAATTTTATCTAAATGCGGGCCGCTTAATGTCCGCATCATAATCTTATTACTGTCGCGCTTTTCAAAAAGATGCGCTGTAACTTCTTCTTCCGTTGGAAAACGATAGCCAACATCCTCTTTTATCTCCTTCCAAGACGGCTCATATTCAATCGATAAGCCGTTAATTCCTGAAATTTCTTCATATAATTTTCCAAAAATCTGGTTGAACTGAAAAACAGTCTTTTTGCGTTTTTTCTGAATTTCAAGTCCGTATTTTGCAAGTTGCGCGTCATAAATATCAAGCATTTGATAATCGGATTCTTTTAAAATTAAGTTACGCGTCTTTAGTATTTTTCGGTAATTCCGTAAATCATCGATGTAAAAGGCATCGTACATCGTTAATGATTGGTCTAAAAAAAAACGGCGCACTTCTGGGGCTCCGGTTGTAAATTGCATATCATCATGAGAAAAGAGCACACATGGAATGGTATTTATTAAATCTTTTCTATCACGAATTCGTTTTCCGTTTTTTTCGATGATTTTTTTATTATTTTCAAACGCTATATGAATCTGCTGAGTATTACTTTTTTCATTATTATACAAAGAATTAACGGCAAAATTCTTTTTTCCGTATTTTATAATTTGACCGTCAATATGAGTTTTAAATGAAGAACCATAAGCCGAATAATAAAGCGCTTCTAGTATATTTGTTTTTCCTTGACCATTTTCACCAACAAAATAAACCTCTTTTGAAGAGAGGTCTATTTTGTCGTCTTGTAGATTTCTAAAATGATAAAGAGAAAGCGAAAGAAATGGCATTAGTTAGTGATATTCATCGGCATAATGATGTGAAAATAATCTTCTGCCGGTTCCGGACGCAGCGTTACTGCACGCATTGATTCAGTGAACTCAAATACAATGTTTTCTGTCGCCATATTTTTAAGCGGTTCTGAAATATATTTATTATTAAACGCAATCGTGATTTCTTCGCCGTCATACTTACACGGAATTTCTTCATCGGCCGTACCAATTTCAGATTCAGGAGAAGTTAATGTTAATGTTCCGGATGCAATTTTAAATATCACCCGATTAACCTTTTTATCAATCATAATTTCTGTACGTTTCAACGCTTCCTGAATATCGGCTTTACTTACTTCAAAACTTGAACTTTGCTTTTCAGGAATAACTTTTTGATAATTAGGAAATTGCCCGTCCAAAAGTTTTGAAGAGAATTCATAATTTAGAAATTTTACGAAAATTAATTTATCCACAATCGCGATAGAAATATTACCTTCCTCCGGCGCATTTTTTAATATACAGCGCAAAATCTTTGTCGGAACAATGGCATTAGAAAAATCAATTCCATTACCAAATGGTTTTTCAACAAAAGAAAGCCGCCGCGCATCAGTTGCAACCATAACTAGATTATCATTTTTCTTTGTAAGATATACTCCGGTCATAAAATAGCGATTTAAATCTTCTGAAACCGCAAAAATTGTTTGCTCAATCATCTGCTTAAAGTCTTTTGACGGTACTTCAAAAAATGGAACATCGGTTGCAGTAGGAATTTCGGTAAACTTTTCACTAGCAATACTTTTTAGTTGAAATTTTATTTTTTTCGCTACTGGTTTAATCGTAACTTTTATATCTTGCTGGTCAAATTCAATATCGCCGGAAGGTGAAGATGAAAGGATGCTCATAAATTTATCGCAGAATATTGTAGCGGATCCTTCTTCAAGTATATCAACGGGAATTTGACTGGTGTAGTTAACTGTGGTGTCTGAAGCTTTAATTGTCAATGTGTTATTTTCCGCATTGATAAGAATGTTTGAAAGAATAGAAATTGGGCTTTTATTCGTTATTATTTCTTGTGCAATGACAATTTCTTTAATCATTGAATCCCGATCAAATACGAATTTCATATATACTCCTTGCGGTAAGGTGTTATGCACTGCTCTACTTACTAAATTTATAAATTTAGTAGTAGTAGTAGTAGGCTGTGTTTAAAGTTGAAAAATGGCGTAATTCTTTTTAAAGTAATGAATTGTTAAGTTTATAATTCATGTGTTGAAATCAACTTTTTATAAACTTATCCACATAAAATACTTTAAATACACAATCTACACCGGCTTTTCCACAGTATTTTATCATATTATCTACAATCGTGTCTTTACGCTTTGTATTCCTTTATTTCCTTTATCAATAAATTTATTTTTTGTCCGAATCCGGAATCGGTTTTAATTTTTTCTTTAATTTTATCACATGCATGCATTACTGAAGAATGATCTCTTCCGCCAAATTCATTTCCAAGTTCGGTAAATGTATATTCTGTTAATTCTTTTGCTATATAAAGCGCAATATGACGCGGAACAACGTATTTTTTATCGCGTTTTTTCCCTTTTAGATCCGATACCGAAATCTGATAGTTTTCTGCAATAACTTTTTGAATATTCTCTATAGACACATTTCCGACATTTGGAGATGTATATATGTCTTTTAATTGTTGTTTCGCAATTTCAAGCGTAATATTTGTGTTAATAAATTCTGAATATCCAAGAATCTTATTAAGTGCTGCTTCTAAATCGCGAATATTTGTTTCTATCGTACTTGCAATATAGTCAACTACTTCGTTGGATAATGCTTTTTCCGCAATTTCAAGTTTTTTACAGAGGATAGCTTTGCGCGTTTCGTATGTTGGCGGATGCAGGTCAAGGCACATTCCGCTGCCAAGCCGACTAACAAGTCGATCCGCCATGTATTGAATTTCACGCAATGGCCGGTCGCAGGTAAAAACCATTTGCGATTTATTTTTTGATAATGCTTCAAAGGTGTAAAAAAGCTCATCCTGCGCCGCTTCTTTTTTTTGAAGAAAATGAATATCGTCTACTAAAAGTACGTCAAGCTTTCTATATTTTGTATGAAAACTATGCGTTGTCTTTTTATTAATGTCATTTGTTAATTCATTTAGAAAAGATTCCGCTTGTATATAGCATATTTTTAGTTTATCGCCGTTTTGCTTAAAGATTTTATTTCCAATCGCCTGCATTAAATGGGTTTTTCCAAGCCCGACGCCTCCGTAAATGAGAATTGGGTTCATTTTTGTACCGGGATTTTCAGCGATTGATAATGCGATATTGTAAATAAATTTTAAATTTTCTCCCGGTATAAATGAATCGAAGGTATATTTTTCATTAAGCGCGGTATTCTTATACTGCGGGGATAATATAGAAACAGATTCCGTTTTTGGTTCTTTTGGAGCGGGTTTTAAGTCATCGTTGTTTTTGCTGCTGTCTGATTTTTCTTCCGCCGGAGTTTGTG
>CAUTOX010000066.1:0-12333 GCA_963539665.1 uncultured Treponema sp. | reverse complement strand
GCCTTATGGATCCTCAGCATTTACTGACGGTCTTAGGCAAAAACTGAGTTCCGTGAGATAAGGGCGATAAGAACGGGAATTCGTCGGGGACGCTATGAATGTAATATCCCCTGTACTGTGCCATTATGAAGACGCAGGATTTGGAGTAAGTTTCCTGATTTTAATGTTTTTTTCAAAGCGACAGAGAAAAGGGGGGGGCTGAAAATGCGCGGGAAAGTTTGGGGGGGAGCTATTTTGACGTTACTTGAACGCGCTGCCTTCTTGCCGAACGCACGAGCAATAATTTTAGTCAACGCTGTAGTTGAGCGGTGCATTCTGCAAAAATGCTTTTCGCGCATACCGTGCGCCTTGCTGCGGTCAGAATTGCCGGGCGGTATAAAAACCGCTATGATGCGCTATGACTGATACGAAAAAGTACACGATTCAAGATTATATTGCGTGGCGTGGCGACATTCCGTTTGCCGCCTCTGCGTTTAATGACGTTGACGCTGCAATACTCTGCCAGATTTCCTATCTCAATTTCGACGGGCTTTTGGAAGAGCGCTCGTTTAAGCAGGCGCTCACGCTGGGGGAACTGGCGCAACGCTTTCAGGCGGCGGACGATTTAAAAAATCGTTTGGAGATGGGTGTGCTTATTAATGAAGCGACGGCGCCGCTTTTGTTTGAGGCGGGGAGAAGCCGCAGGTTTTCGGATATTAAGGTTACAGGCTATGTTTCGATTATTGATTTCGGCAAGGAGGAGCAGTTTTCTGCGCTGACGTACTTGCTCGGAGACAAGACAATATTTCTCTCTTATCGCGGCACGGACGATACCATTGTCGGCTGGAAGGAAGATTTTAATCTTGCCGTCAGCGATGAACTTCCGGCGCAGCGGGATGCGCTTGCGTATATCGGTAAGGCGGCGCGGGCTTTGCGCGGAAAAATCCGAGTCGGCGGGCATTCAAAGGGCGGAAACCTTGCCGTGTATGCTGCGGCAATGGCCACGCCTTCAGTGCAGCGGCGGATTGTGTCGGTGCATAATTTTGACGGGCCGGGTTTTCCAGAAGAAAAAGCGACATCCGCGCCGTTTACGGCAATCTGCGGGAAAATCCGGACGTTCTGCCCGCAACATTCGATTGTCGGTATGCTCTTTTGCCGCGTCGGTTCGTGTACGGTGGTCGAAAGTGCAGGGAGCGGGATCCTCCAGCACGACCTTTTTACTTGGTGTACGCTCGGCAATGATTTTATCCAGATGGAGAGGCTTGATCCGTCAAGCGAGTTTTTCGGCGCAACCGTAAATGCGTGGATTTCCGCGCTCTCTATAGAAAAACGGAAGCTCCTCATCGATACGGTTTTCGACATTATCGCTGCGACCAACGCTCGAACAAATTCTGAAATTGAAAAAAACATTCCGGAAAATCTTGTGCGCATCGTAAAGGCATATAGAAAGCTCGATCCAGAAGTGCGGCGCGCAGCCTTCGCCATCGTCAGGGAGCTTTTTCGGCTCATTCATCGGCAGCTGCCGGATTTTCTGCACGCCATGCGCAAGGGAAGGAGCGAGGCGTAAGCGCGCACGGCTGCTCTCCGGCCTTCATAAAAACGGCCGTGCGCAAAGCCGCTTCTGTTCAGGTTTTAAACTTCCCGACTTCCGCCAAAAGGTTTCCGATGCTCGCTTTGTTGTCTTGGCTCAACGCATTTACCCCCTGCACGGATTTGTTAATCTGCGCAGCCCCGACCGCCATCTCATTCATGCTGGCAGTAATTGTGTCGGACATGGCGCCGAGCTGCTTCATTTCCGTTGCAACGCGATTGCTGCTTTCAAGCATTGCGTTGGAACTCATTTGCGATTCATGGGTTATCGTTCCAATCGTTTGCATCGCCTGCATAATGCGCCCGCTGCCCTGCGTCTGCTGCTGCATGGCTTCCATCACAAGCTTTTCTTGTCCCTTCGTTTTTTCGACAAGCGCAAAAATGCTGTCGAAGTTGTTTGCGACAGCATCGGCGGCATCATTTACCTTGCCGATTTTTTCTTTAAGCTCCTTTAAGATTGCGGTGATATTTTTGCCGTGCCGGTTCGACTCTTCGGCAAGTTTTCTGATTTCGTCCGCAACGACCGCAAAGCCCTTCCCCGTTTCGCCGGCATGAGCCGCTTCAATCGCCGCATTCATCGCCAACAGGTTCGTCTGGCTTGCAATATTCTGGATGACCGCGCTCGTTTCCATGAGAATCTCCGAACTATCATCAACCGCCTTGCTTAAATCCACCGCTTCACGGATCACGCTCTTTCCGGCGTTCGTCGCTTCATCAAGCGAATCAAGATTTCTGATGTTGGCTTCGATGCGTTCAGCCGAGTCTTTGACATTCGACACGATTTGCATAATTTCGGACGAAGACGCATCGACGGTCGCGGTTTGCGTTTCTATGCGCCGATTTATGTCCGCGATAGTCTGCGTAATACCGTCCAGCGAGGTGCCGACCGCGCTTACGCTTTCGTTGTGGCGCACCATCTGCTTTTTAACGCCTTCGATATTGCTGCTTATCTCATTGATGGTGCTTGCAGTTTCGGCCATATTGCCTGCAAGATTCTCGCCGATTTTTTGCAGCTCATCGGTATTGGACCTGACGGCTTTAACGGACAGCCCGATTTTTTCGATTGTCCGGTTGAAATAGAGAGAAAGCTCCGTGCTTTCGTCGGAACCGACAATGGGCAGGCGCACCGTCAAGTCGCCTTCGCCGAATGCAATATTTTTGAGCGCCGCAACTGCCGATTTGAGCGGCCGGATAATGGCATTGCCCCAAAAAAGCGCAACCGCCAAAAAGCAGAACGCCAACGCCATGCCGAGCAGGACGATGGTACGCAAAATAGCCGTATATTCGGCAAAAATCTCCTGTTTTTCTACAAAGCCGATAACTTTCCAGTTGAGTTTATCTATCGTATAAATCTGACTCACCCAGCGCTTGCCGTCCATCGTAATTTCTGTCGGCGTAAGCTCCGGCAGCTGCATGAGTTTTCGGAAATCGGGAACGCCGGTATCTTCCATTTTCTTAAAGTTGAAGCTGTGATGTTCAGGATCGGCTAAAATCGTGCCGTCCTGCTGCACGAGCATATAGTAGCCGGTTGTGCCGATGCGCGACTGTGCAATCATATCGGTTAAGGTTTCAAGCGACACTTCAATGCCGACGGCTCCGATGCATTCGTTATTAAATGAGTGAACGCTTGTCGCAACTGCCACCGAATTACAGCCCATCGTGGACATAAAGGCATTCAGCACGGTGAGTTTTTTCGGCTCTCTGACGGAAGACTGATACCACGTCCGAGTGCGCGGATCAAATCCGGCAGGCAGCGTGTCATCCGTCGTGCTCACAAAGCCGCCCCATTTCGTTCCCATGTATACTTCGATATAATTCGGAAAATTGCCCTGCACATCTTTAAACAGCCGCCGGATTTTCTGGTTGAGCGGACTTATCGCGTCATCACGGATTTTTTCCGGCTGTGCGCTCGAGGCAAACGAGTACAGGGATTCGTCTGCGCTCCGCACATCATCTTGCTCGGCAAGCACGTTGGTAATCCGTCCAGTTTGGAAAAAGTCTTCTTGAATGCTGCTGCCGATTTTATCTAACCCGCTTGAAAGGAGTTTATTAAAGTAAGAAACGCTGAGCTTTCTGAAATGCGTACCGGTGAAAACCGACACAATCAGCAGCAACAGAATAATCACGGAGGAAAAAGCAATCAGCATCTGCAAGCGAATGGAAAAGCGCCTTTTGAAAGAGCCGATTTCTTGTACGGATGGCGAATCAGTGAATTTGTTCATACATGACACTCCTTTGCATTGTCGATACATGGGAATACAAGGCTCGGTTATGGAGCCTGCTCTATAACGAAAAAGAAGTTATCGAATAGGCTATGGTAGCCGACCGATTTTGAGTGCATTGAGGGGGCTGGCAAACGATCGATAGCAATACGTCCGCCGATACTCCCTCCGCGCAAGTTAGATTAGTCTAACATACCTTTTACTTTTTTGCACGGGGACAAGGGCGGGCGGAATACGTTTTGTCGTATAGTATTGAGTTTATCTGTCCGCCCGCTCCAGTTTTGCCTGTGGCAAAACTGGCTAGTGGATGTTGTATGCGTTTGCGGAATACGTTTTGCCGTATAGATTGCGTTTTGTTTGTCCTCCCGTTCCAGTTTTGTCTGTGGGAAACTGGCTAGTGGATGGTGTATGCGTTTGCGGAATACGTTTTGCCGTATAGATTGCGTTTTATCTGTCCGCCCCGCTCCAGTTTTGTCTGTGGAAAACTGGCTAGTGGATGCTGTATGCGTTTACGGAATACGTTTTGCCGTATAGATTGCGTTTATCTGTCCGCCCGCTCCAGTTTTGTCTGCGGGAAACTGGCTCGTGGATGCTGTAGGCGTTTACGGAATAAGTTTTGCCGTATAGATTGTGTTTATCTGTCTGCCCGCTCCGGTTTTGCCTTTGTAAAACTGGCTAGAGTATGCTGTATGCGTTTGCGGATTCAGTTTTTCCGTATAGATTGAGTTTATCTGTCCGCCCGCTCCAGTTTTGCCTATGGGGAGCTGGCTAGTGGATGCTGTATGCTTTTGCGGATTTTGTTTTGCCGTATAGATTGCGTTTGTTTGTCCGCCCGCTCCAGTTTTGTCTGTAGGAAACAGGTTAGTGGATGGTGTATGCGTTTGCGGAATACGTTTTGCCGTATAGATTGAGTTTTCCTGTCCGACTGCTCCGGTTTTGCCTATGGGAAGCTGGCTCGTGGATGCTGTATGCTTTTGCGGAGTACGTTTTGCCGCATCGTATTGAGTTTATCTGTCCCCCCGCTCCAGTTTTGCCTGTGGCAAAACTGGCTAGTGGATGGTGTATGCGTTTGCAGAGTACGTTTTCCGTATAGATTGAGTTTATTTGTCCGCCGCTCCAGTTTTGTCTGTGGCAAAACTGGCTAGTGGATGGTGTATGCGTTTGCGGATTTAGTTTTTCCGTATAGATTGTGTTTTATCTGTCCGCCCCGCTCCTGTTTTGTCTGTGGGAAACTGGCTCGTGGATGCTGTATGCATTTACGGAATAAGTTTTGCCGTATTGATTGCGTTTTGTTTGTCCTCCCGCTCCAGTTTTGCCTGTGGGAAACTGGCTAGTGGATGCTGTAGGCGTTTGCGGATTTAGTTTTGTCGTATAGATTGAGTTTTGTTTGTCCGCCTGCTCCAGTTTTGTCTGTGGAAGACTGGCTAGAGGATGCTGTATGCGTTTGCGGAGTACGTTTTTCCGTATAGATTGTGTTTTGTTTGTCCGCCCGCTCCAGTTTTGTCTGCGGGAAACTGGCTAGAGGATGGTGTATGCTTTTGCGGATTTTGTTTTGCCGTATAGATTGCGTTTTGTTTGTCCGCCTGCTCCAGTTTTGTCTGTGGAAAACTGGCTAGAGGATGCTGTATGCGCGTTTACGGATTCAGTTTTGCCGTATAGATTGAGTTTATCTGTCCGCCTGCTCCGGTTTTGCCTATGGGGAGCTGGCTCGTGGATGGTGTATGCTTTTGCGGATTTTGTTTTGCCGTATAGATTGCGTTTTCCTGTCCGACTGCTCCGGTTTTGTCTGTGGGAAGCTGGCTCGTGGATGCTGTATGCGTTTACGGAATAAGTTTTGCCGTATAGATTGAGTTTATCTGTCCGCCTGCTCCAGTTTTGTCTGTGGCAAAACTGGCTAGAGGATGGTGTATGCTTTTGCGGATTCTGTTTTGCCGTATAGATTGCGTTTTGTTTGTCCGCCCGCTCCAGTTTTGTCTGTAGGAAACAGGCTAGAGGATGGTGTATGCGTTTGCGGATTCTGTTTTGCCGTATAGATTGCGTTTATCTGTCCGCCGCTCCTGTTTCGTCTGCGGGAAACTGGCTAGAGGGACATATATGACGTAATGGGATAATGGGAATGGTTACCTCGATTTTATAAAAACGCCGCGATATCTGAGGTTAAAGCTTTTTGCTGTATTGTTCATCGTTTCCGCTTGCTGTTGTTTTATGGAGACGTTTTTTGGTTCGTGCGGTAACTGTTTCGAGCGAGTGTGTAGAACTCAAGTATTCCGGGCAATAATTTGTCATTTCATCAGGCGTTTTGTGTTCTTGCGGTATGCATCGCATCGCTGGGGGGCGCGTACCTTTCAGTTGCGGCGTAACTTGCAGAAATCTGCGTCTCGTGGCATTATGCCGCAAGCGTTTTCGGCTCGGGAGCTTCGCTTTTTGCGCGGGCGTTATGCGGGAGCAGGGGGCGCGGCGGACATTTTGAATAAAGGATTACAATGTACACGATCGGTGAAGTTGAAGAAATTACGGGCGTAAAAGCTCATGTTCTGCGCTACTGGGAGGAAGTAATTTCTGGTTTTGCGCCGCAAAAGAATCACGGCGGGCGGCGGCGTTACAATCAGCGTGAACTGGAGCTGGTCATGCGCCTCAACTATCTCATTACGCATCGGAAATTTACGATAGAGGGCGCTCGTAACCAAATTATTGCCGATGCGGATGCCGTAAATGAAAATGCCGCCGTCATCAAAGCAATTCACGATTTGCGTACCGAGCTGACTGAATTATATTTTTTGATAAAGAAATACGCGCCCACGCTAAAATCCCGCTGAATGCCGGGCCGCCCGACTTGTAAAAAACTGCCATCGGAGAGCATCCCCTGCCGTATTCTTAACTTATTTAATAGGTACAATTTCAATTCCGAGTTTTGGAAATAGCAGTAAAATAGAGCTGAACTTTCGGAGAATGCTCGTTCGCTGCGCTCACTACCGAGTTTGCACCGCAAACTAGCACTATATGCCGCCAGTCGAGCTTTTACGCTCGAAACGGCATACCGCCGGAACTTCGTCTGCGTACGAATGGCGCCTATTTCAAAACTTTGCATTCTACTGATGCAGGAGACGGTTGGAAAATGTCGAGTTTTGGAAAAACTCGACATTCGACCTTGTATAATTATGATAAGCGGCCGCAGCAAACGCATAAGCGAGTTTAAGCGGTGCGTTCTTATATTTTTTTTACATTAGCGGAAGCTTTTTTACCGCTATCTGTTACTGTTACTGTAATTCTATACTTTTTACCTTTTTCAAGGCCATCCGTATAAAGATCATTTCCATTACCTTTGGCATTATGTACCAAAGTGAGTTCTGTTCCATCTGGCTTCACCAGCCATGGATTGTTTGGTTTTTCATTATCGCCGCACCATGCGCCGCCTTTTTCCCAATCTCCTTTCTTTACAATCACTTTCCATTCCACTCGCGCGGCCGGAGCTGGAAAGTCATATTCGTACACATATTTCCCGCCGGATTCACTGCCGCTCGTCCATTTTGCCGTATTTACATTCCACCCCTGCATACTGCCAGTAATTCCGCCGTCAGCTAAAGGCCCTGTCAGCTTTAACTCATCATTATCATCATTTTTGCAACCTGCTAAGGCGGTTAAACCTGCAAACAAAGCGCACATTAAAATAAACGTCGTTATTTTTTTCATCTTAATACTCCTAATTAACATAACGGACAGTTCGCCCGCACTGTTTATAGCGGCAGCGGCCTTGAATACGGCGCAATTACTGCCGGATTTTAAATCTGCGCCTTTCAAGCAATCAACGATTTTTGAAAAAGCGCGCACATACGGAACCTTCGCCAACGCACACGCGGCAGGATTGTTCCGGAAAGGCATTGCTCCATCCTCCTAAAAAAATACGCAGGATTTTGAAGATTCATTTTTCTTCAAGCGCATCTTTTTTGAGCATTTTAAAATCCCTCATTCTCAGGACGGATGTTTCCGAATGGGGGTATGTTTCGGCGCATACGGCCGCTAGAAATTGCTGCATGAAAATAATGTCCGCTGCACAAATAAAAATACTCTGCGCATCGTTTTTTCAGTTTCATTTCATACATACCGTTATGATACTCGCACTCTAAAGATTCCGCAAGGAATTTACCATTCTCATATAAAATAAACCGCCGGAGCAAAGAAAACGTGGACATTACTATTTACAGGGCAGCGTCAACGAATATTTTAAAATTTTAATTGCGAATCTGAGAATTCCATAATAGAATGAACAACTGTATCTATACTGCGGAGGATTTTGAAACGAACATGACATATTCAGCACTATATCGGTCTTATGGAAAAATTATATTTCAGTATTTTTGCAAATGCGCTTTATTAAATTTTGCCCCTCCCTGATTTTCACCGCTATCCGTCCGTTCGGAGCTTCCAAGAGCATTAAACCTGTTCGGGACAGGTTCCTAAAATGCGCCGTTTGATAACTTTGTTATCAAACAAAACCGTTGATACGAAAGTAAGTGATAATTTCCTTGCACTATGCCGATACGCATAAAAACCGATAGTTCAAAAATGCAATGAAATTTAAAATATAGAGAGTTTTCCGGCGGCCGTAAAAAGCCGCGTACTTTTATAGCGAACCTCTAAAAATTTCAGTTTTTTAGAGATGCCTTATAACTATTCGCCGTTTTGTAGAACAGTGCAGGCGGGGATTTATCAGGAGATTTTTATGACGCAAACGAGTAATGGATCATTAAACGAGTCAACAAAATATGTAAAACACGGCCGACACTCAATTAAGCTAAAGTTTCTTGTCAGCTTTATGCTTTTCCCGCTTTGTTTTTCGATATTCATGATTATTAATTACCTGCGGGACAGCGTATTTTTTGAAAATCAAATAATAAACTCCGCGCACAGCGGCCATTCGGATTCAACCCAGCTGCTGACGATGTATTTTTCCGATATCGAAAACCTTATCCGGACCTTTTCCTCTTCCGATCTTATGACATCGGAAACGGCGGACATAACGTCATACGTGGAACGAAAAACGCCGAAGGGCGTTTCAGAGATGATTTGCGAACCCGGCAGCTATGAAGAGAGCGTCATGCACCTGTGCGAACAATTTAAAAAGGAAAATCCGGTATTCATCGGCATTGCGGTTGCGACGGAACACAACGGCGGCTACGTGCACTATCCCCCGATTCCTCGTAAGGACGGATACGATTCGCGCACTCGCTCATGGTATAAGCTCGGTAAAGCGAATCCCGGCAAAGTCATGTCGCTTGATGCGTATCAAACATCGAGCGGGCAGACGGTTATGACGATTGTCCAAGGGATTCGGGATGTAACCGGTAAATTTAAAGGCGTTGCGACGTTTGATATTGATCTATCCCAAATCGCTTCGATTTTTACCGATAAAATTGCGGACGATTTTAAAATCATCCTTACCGACCGGGCAGGTAAAATCATTGTAAACACGGTAAATCCTTCCGATTTTTTTGTGCCGGTAAATGAACTGAACATAAAACACTTCCCCGACTACAATCACAGCACGGAAGCCGAATTTGAAGAAAAAATTTTAGGCGTTACGTATTACGTGGTTGCAAAGCCGGTGAACCTCACATCGCTCGGTTTAGGCTGCATCATTTTTGTGCCGAGAACCAAATTAGATGCCCACTTGCAGCGGCTTCGGTTCTTTTTCTTTTCAGCGACGGGGGCATCCCTGCTGATTTTCATTCTTGTTTTTTCGGCCGCCAATCGTATCCTCATCAAACCGATTGTGCATACGACCAGACTGTTGCAAGAAATTGCTGACGGGGACGGAGATTTGACCGTTCGGCTGCCGATACGCGGCCATGATGAGATTAGCGACCTTGCGACCTACTTCAACAGGACGATTGAAAAGATTCAGCTTGCGGTAAAAGCCGTAAACCTCAACACGCAGAACATTTGCGATTCGGGAGCGGAACTGGTGTCAAATATGGGCGAAACCGTTATGACAATCAGCGACATAAACGTAAATATTTCGAACGTCAAAGAACAGGTCATGCATCAGGCTGAAAGCGTTATGGAAATCGGCTCGTCCCTGCAATCGATGCTCCGCACCATTGAAGATTTGGACAAACACATCGCCATGCAGACGGATTCGGTTGACAGTTCCGCCGGCTACATCCGGCAGCTCGTCATGAACGTAAAGGATGTCGCAAAAACCATACAAGGCAACCTCAATACGCTTGACGAACTCAATAAAGCGACGGTCAACGGGCGGCAGGTTATTGGGCAGACGGTGTTGCTCAGCCACGCCGTGCAAGAAAGTTCCGACATCCTGCTTGAAACGAGCGCAGTTATCCTCAACATTGCCGCGCAGACGAACCTGCTTTCGATGAATGCGGGCATTGAAGCGGCTCATGCCGGAGAAGCGGGGACAGGCTTTGCGGTTGTCGCTCAAGAAATCCGGAAACTTGCCGAAGATTCAAGCGGGCACGGCAACAAAATCAGCAAGATGCTCAAAGATTTGAAGGAAAAGATTGAGCGCGTCAGCAGCTCCGCAAAAGAGGCGCAGCGTCAATTTGAAACCATTACGGAGCTTACGCAGCACACAAACGAGCAGGAAAAGGGCGTAATGGAAGCGATGATGCGGCAGGAAGAAGGCAACGAACACATCCTGAAAACAGTTGAGGCGATCGGGGAAATCACGCATAAAGTGCAGGACGTATCGCAGGAGATGCTTGGCAGCAGCACCCTTGTTTCAGACGAAATGCAGAGACTTGCCAAAATGTCAGACAGCATTTCAAACAGCATGACGGAAATGTCGGCAAGCACCGAAGAAATCAACGCGGCCGTGCAGGGCGTAAACCGGCTCTCGCAATGGAACGAAGAGCGCACGAACACGCTTATGGCCGAAATTCGGAAGTTCAAGATATAAAATTGCCGAAAACGCATTCGCTCATGGAATGTGTTTTCGACAGACAGAATGCGAGCGGGAAAGTTGCCGTTATCTGAGCTGTCAATGCTCCGACGCGATGCCCCTTTGCCGGCAGCTTGAACGAGAGCAATTTGCTCCCGCCTGCGTTTTTAATACATGATTAGAAAACCAGTTCGGAAACTTCCGTTTCAGAACTGGCTCATTTGACCTGCGAGTTCAATATCATATGCCTTTTGAACTTGCAGGTCTTTTCGTCTACAGGCAGCGAACAGGTTTAGCGATACTTGCTAAACAGCGCGTTCCGCCCGCCGCGAAACCGAAGCGGACTGTACGAAGCTCAACCGGTTGTACGGCAAAGCTCTGCCGTCCGCTGCTCATTCAGCGCGTTCTGCCCGACGCATAATCAAAGCGGACTGCACGAAGCTCAACCGCTTGCACGGAAAGGCTCTTGCTGGCCGCTGCACATCAAGCTCGTTCCACTTGCCGCAAAACCGAGGCGGACTGCATGAAAATCAACCGTTTGCACGGCAAGGCTCTTACCATCAGCAACACATTCAGCGCGTTCCGCCCGACGCATAATCAAAGCGGACTGCACGAAGCTCAACCGCTTGTACGGCAAGGCCTCTTGCTGGCCGCTGCACATTCAGCGTGTTCAGCCTGATGCGAAAGCGAAGCGGACTGCATGAAGCTCAACCGCTTGTACGGCAAGGCTCTTGCTGCCCGATGCACATTCAGCGTGTTCAGCCTGATGCGAAAGCGAAGCGGACTGAACGAAAACCAACCGCTTGCACGGCAAGGCCTCTCGCTGGCCGCTGCACATCAAGCTCGTTCCACCTGCCGCAAAACCAAAGCGGACTACACGAAGCTCACCGCTTGCACGGCAAGGATCTTGCCATCAGCAACACATTCAGCGCGTTCCGCCCGACGCATAATCAAAGCGGGCTGCATGAAGCTCAACCGCTTGCACGGCAAAGCTCTTGCCGTCCGCTGCTCATCAAGCTACTTCCATCCGCTGCGCAAACGAAGCGGACTGCACGAAGCTCAACCAGTTGTACGGCAAGGCTCTTGCTGTCCGCTGCACATTCAGCGCGTTCAGCCCGCTGCGAAACCGAAGCGGACTGAACGAAGCTCAGTTTTTGCAAAAATTAGTATTGTCGTTGAATGGCAATGGCATTTTTAGAAAAAAAGTCAGTTTTTTGAGTATTTTAGAAATGTTTTTAACTTTAAAACCCTTAATAATGGCTGAAACCTAGTTTAATAAGTGAGTAATAGCTAGAAGCGATTCAAAAACTGAGATCCGTGGGACTATAGCTAATTGCCTTGAAACATAACTAAAAATTTCATATAATTTTTGTATGGCGTATGACAGAGATTTAAGATTGAGAGCAATCAAATATACAGAAGAGGGGCACACGTTGGTGCAGGCCGCAGCGGTATTCAAAGTACATGTTTGTTCAATCATTGACTGAAGAAAGCGTTACAAGGCGACCGGCGACGTGAAACCGAAACTCCTCCGTCCGGTCAACAAGAAAATCATCCCCGAAAACCTCACCAACTATGTAGAAGAGCACCCCGATGCCTACCTCAAAGAAATCGCAGAAGTCTTCGGCTGTCATCCATCTTCAG
>CAUTOX010000065.1:0-12702 GCA_963539665.1 uncultured Treponema sp. | reverse complement strand
CCCCGCCCCCCGGGCGCCCCGCCCCCCCCCTCCCGCACCCGGCCCCGCGGCGCGCGGGGGCCCCCCCCCCACCCCGCTCCTACACGATAACGTATGTTGATGCGGCGACCGGAGCCGTTCTTGATACGCAGAAAGCTACGGATGAATCTGGCGTATATTTCGATACATCCAAATTGCGTAAAATCGGTTACAAGCTTACGAAATTTACGGATGAAGCGGACAAACCCGTTGTATCCGGTGAATACAAATTATCGAAAGATGTAAAAATTAAAGTCGTATACACACCGAATTCTTACAAAATCACATTCAGCAAGGAAACGTATCCGGAGGCAACGGGAACACTGCCGGAACCGATGACGTGCACATACGATGCGGAAGTAACGCTGCCGAAAAACGCGCTCGCCTATACAACCAAATGGGGCGAATATGTTGCGGAGGGATGGAAAGACAGTAAGGATGACGGAGGAAAACTCTATCCTGACGGCACGAAAGTCAAAAATCTTTCTGCAGAAGACGGAGCGACGCTTACGTTATACGCGAATTTCAGGGCGAAAATTGCGCTGACGTTTGAAGTCGCTGACGGTACGGACAAAAACGTCTACAAAAATCCGGGCGAACGCCTTGCAAAATCCGAAATTCCTAATGCCGAAAAGAAAGGCTATCTGTTCAAAGGGTGGTATGTCAAAGACGATGCTGCAAAAACGCTCATCGATTTTACACAGTACACTGTAGAAAAAGAGGCCTCGTTTAAGCCGCTGTATGAAGCGAAAAAAATAACCGTTTCGTTTGTCAACGGACTGGGCGACAAGGCTGCGCCGAAGGCCCTTACTCTTGCGTATGACGGAAAGTCAATCGATTTGACAGACAAGGCATATCAGCCTCCGGCTGTTGCAGGCTATACGTTTGAAGGCTGGTTCAAAAACAAAACCGGTAGCGGAGAACCGGTAAAATATGTATACCCATCGAGCATTGAACCGTTTGCAGACATTACGCTTTACGCAAAATGGAAGCTGTGGACGGCAAAAATTTCGTATCACAATGAGGGAACGACGCAAAATGTCGAATACGGAAAACCGGTAAAACTCCTAAAGCATACGGAAAAAAAGGTTCATAGTTATTTCCTCGGCTGGACTACGGAATTTGGTGCAACTGTGGAAATGTATAAGGAAGGCGCGGACTTTACGTGGAAAGGAGCTGCCGACGGCGAAACGGTTACCTTGTATTCGGTATGGAAAGCGCTGCCGGTAAAGGTATTTGTCAAATCAGCGCCGCCTGCGGCAAAAGGCATTACGGATATTAAGCTCGAATATGTTGCCTCGTCTCATTTGTTTCGGGCGACGCTTGAAGGAATCGATGCGTTTACGTGGTATGTTGACGGCAAAAAAGTCGACGGGCAAAATCTTTCGACATTGAGCGTTTCCGCACTTTCGATCGGCCTGCATACCGTTATGGTAACGGCGGAAAAAGACGGCAGATTGTTAAGTCAAACGATGGTTGTTTCCATTAAAAATGCCCAGTAAGGAGGAGCGAGCATGAAGATGCATATACTGAAAAAAATCGGCGCGGCCGTTTTGACGGCGGTTTTTCTGTCCGCCTGTTCTCAAGTTTCGGGAATTAATGAAGAGCGCGGCATTGCAAGCGGCATGGGGCGCGTTTACGTCTCTCTTGGCGGCGCAGAGAAAAGCCGGACGGTTACGGCGTCCGTAGCAACAGACTTTACGGACATCAAACTGTCCGGAAAACCCGTAACCGAAACATCCTACCGCGAATTGGGAAAGTGGGAGACGACGGCGGATTTGCAGCTAAGCGAAAAAGTCATTGAGTTGAAAGCTGGCAGCTGGAATTTCGTGTTAGAAGCAAAACGCAACGGCGTGCAGTTTAGACAATTCTTAAATAAAACGATCCTTGCCGGAACCGCTACCCATCTGGACTTTTCAGACTTGCGCGTCGAAACGGCAAGCTCGGTACAAACCGGAGCCGTTTCGGTGAAGCTGAAACTTCCCAGAGATGTCGTACTTGAAGAGGAGCGGACGACGGCGAAACTCGATACGGACAGTAAAGAGCAGGTGCTGGAACTGGATTTTTCGAATGGATATGGACTTGGTGAATCCTATTGGTGGACGGAATACAAAAACGATTCCGTTCCGAAGGGAAACCGCATCCTTGTGTTTACGCTCTATGATAAGGATAACAAAGCGATTTTCACGTATCCGGTTACCGTCGTTGTCGAAACAGGCTATACGAGTTCTGCGGATATAGATGCGCGCACCGGAAAGGAAGCGGAACTCAAAAAACCGGTTACCGTTACGTATGTAAAAGATGCGGCGGATTACGCGGCTGAGAAAAATGTTTCGACGAACGTAAAAGAGCAGGCCTATGATGTTGAAGTTTCAAAAATTATTTCCGTCTCTCAAGCGGCGTTTGCAGTTACAGGCAAGCGTTTCCTTGCATGGAATACGAAGGCGGACGGCAGCGGAACAACATATATTGCCGGAGACAAACCTGCCCTTACGGCCAATTTGACGCTGTACGCGCAGTGGGGCAATGAGGGGCGGCTCGTGCTGTACCGCTCCAACTACAACGATCCTGCAAAGCCGGACAAGGTTGTCATTCGATCCTATCTATTGAGCGGTCTTGAAGCGGAAAGCGATGCCGCAATCGATTTTTCCTTTGACGGGAAAAAGTTTATGGGCTGGGACACCAAAAGCGATGGAACCGGTAAGCGCTACGGCGAGTGGGATACGATAGCCGGAGCGGAAGACATCACCGTGTACGCGCAGTGGTGTACGTATGACGCTCTGACGTACAAGCTTTCTTCCGCATCCGATTGGAACGCTTTCTTTAACAGAAAATCTCTGGTGGAAAGTGTTGAACTTGCAAGCGATTTTACCGCTCCGAATCTAGACTTTACGACGGAAAAGACGTTCTCCGGTACATTTAACGGCAACGGCAAAAAGATTTCCGGCATTACGAAGCGGCTGTTTGCCTCCATTGGCGCAGCGGGATCGATACAGAAGCTGACCGTACACGCATCCTCAATGGACGGCGTTGCGTCTAACGGCATCATTGCGAGCAAAAACGAAGGCACCATTTCCGAATGCACCGTAGAAGGCTCCGTTAAAACGGAGGAAGAAAGCGCAGGCGGCATCGTTGGAGAAAACACCGGAACAATCAGCAAATGCGTTTCGCACGCCGCCTTCTATTTAGCTAAATCGACGAACGTCGGTTCCATCGCAGGCTTGAATGCCGGCGCATCCGCAAAAATTGAAGAATGTGAATACAAGGCGGCGGTCAAGCCGAGTAAAGCGGAAAACGTCGGCGGCTACGTCGGCAAAAACGGCGCGGGCGGAACGATAACGAAGTGCGTTGCAACAGAAGCCGTTACCGGCGAGAAAAACGTCGGCGGGATTGCCGGCTACAACGGCGGCGCAATTTCGTACTGCAATTCAAGCGCGGCAATCGACGGAATTGGCACGGAATCAAACATCGGCGGGATTGCTGGCTTCAATAATCACGGTTCGAACTCTGAAACAGGGAGCGTAACGCGCTGCCACGCATGGGGAACGGCGCAGGCGTCAAGGAGCGTCGATAACACGTGCGTCGGCGGCATTATCGGCCGTTCAACGTGCGCGTCAGCTAAAACCGTAAATGTGGAAGCGTGCGCGGCTGCCGGAACGCTTATTGGAGGAAAGTATCAAGGCGGGTTAATCGGATACAATGACGGTTCGCGGGCAAGCTATTGCTACGCTGCGCTAAAAGCCGTGCAATATTACAAGTCGATTGGAACGGCTGCAAAAACCGGCGGGCTGTACGGCTTAGAAGTTGGGGATGACAGCCGTACCGGATGGGTGCACAGCTATACGTCCTCTGAAAACGGCGTTGACTTGCCTTGCACCGGCGACGGACGGAATGGCTCGTTCTTCAAGTACAACGTCTCATCCATTGCATCAAAATTGAGTAAAATCAACGAAGGCAGCGCAACGTGGACTTCCAATACAGGCGCGCACGGCGTAAGCACATCCTTGCCGTATGAAGTCCTCTGGAATTGAGCGCAAATGCGGCAGCGTAGCCAGATAACGGTTACGCTATCGGCCGCAATATTGTGAAGCATTCTGGAATGCCGGTAACGGCTGACGTTCAAAATATGCCGCTGATGCAGGCGCCATTGGTGTCCCGCAAAGGCGGCATATTTTTTTACGCCTCGCTCCGCCGCAATTTTACATTTGACAGAGCTTAGGATCGGTCATAAAATGGCTGCATAATATAACCTCATGAGGAGGCCTCCTAATGGCGAAAGTAGAACTGAAAAATGTTTTCAAGATTTACGAAGGCAACGATAAACCTTCCGTATCGAATGCAAACATTACAATTGAAGACAAAGAATTTTGCGTCTTTGTCGGACCGTCCGGCTGCGGAAAATCGACAACGCTCCGCATGGTTGCAGGACTTGAAAGCGTTTCCGATGGAAAGATTTACATCGACGGGAAAGAAGTCAATGACGTTCCGCCGAAAGACCGCGATATTGCGATGGTTTTCCAGAATTACGCGCTGTACCCGCATATGTCGGTATACGACAACATGGCGTTCGGTTTGAAGCTCCGGAAAACCGATAAGGCGGAAATTGACCGGAAAGTTCGGGCAGCCGCCACGCAGCTTGGCCTTGATGAAGGCGATCCTCCGTACCTTTTCAGAAAACCGAAGAATCTTTCCGGCGGTCAGCGTCAGCGCGTTGCAGTCGGACGCGCCATTGTCCGCGATCCAAAGGTTTTCCTTTTTGACGAGCCGCTTTCAAACCTTGATGCAAAGCTCCGCGTTACGATGCGCGCAGAAATTGCGGCTCTGCACAACACACAGCAAAAAACGATGATTTATGTTACGCACGATCAAACGGAAGCGATGACGCTCGGCACAAAAATTGTCGTTATGAAGGACGGTTTTGTCCAGCAGATTGGCGCGCCGATGTACCTGTATACAACGCCGATCAATAAATTCGTTGCAGGCTTTATCGGAATGCCGCCAATGAACTTTTTGACGGTCAACGTACTTGAACGCGGCGGGCAAATTGTCTGCGATGAAGGTTCGTTTGAAATCACTCCTACAAACGATCAGGCGGCAAAGCTCAAGCCGTACCTTGGTAAAGCCGTTTCATTCGGTATCCGGCCGGAAGATTTGCAGTATTCTGAAAAGTCAGTCGGCAAAGACAATATGCAGATGAAGATTATAAATAAGGAGCCGCTCGGAGCCGAAACGCATCTGTATCTGAAAAGCAATAAGGATCAGCAGATCATTGCAAAGACGACTGCCAATGCCGAATTCCGGCTCGGCGAAACGATTAATGTCGTTCCGAACATGGAGAGAGCGAAGTTCTTTGCGCTTGAAGAAGGCGAAAAGAATATTTGCGATTACGACAACATTACGATAACGTGGTAATCTAAGCTTTTCCGTAACCACGAACGCCCTAAAATATTGCATTTCAGGGCGTTTTGTTTTTTAGCTAACGGTGCGCACCGGCGTATTCTGGCGCAGCTTTTTTTCTTAAAAGTGCTGGACGTATGTTGCGCGCGGGCGGGCGGTAATAACGACGCGCCGGTTTTGCCTCCGGCCTTCTTCCGTGTTATTGTCTGCGCGCGGGCGGGTTGCCCCGTAGCCCTTGTAGGAAAACAGCTCTTTCGGGAGGCCTTCTTGAATCAATGCGTTCATGACGGTGATGGTGCGGGCAATCGACAGGTTCATCTGCCCGGCCGGTTTACCTAAATCGGCCGTGTGGCCTTCCACCAGAATCGTAAATTCATTGCGCCGGATAATTTCCTGAAGCATTTCCGCAATTTGCGCAATTCGCCTCGATTCCTCCGCCAAAAGCTCTGCGGAATCCGGCCGGAATTTCAAATCTACGGAGAACTGAATGCCCTCAATGTTATCGGAGATGTCGATTCCCGGCACTTTATTTTCGTAAATATAGCGTTTGACGGTGCGGTAGGAAGCGTAATACGACGCATTCTTTTCTGGAGCCGCTACATCGCTGATGAGGTTGTGCTTATCGAGCAAGATGACGACCTTGCCTTTCCGTAAAAGCTCAAGATTTTCCGGCACGGTCAGAATCTTTAAAGCGTCGCGTTTTTTTATCAGCGGGTCGGTGCGGTTACGCCCGTACACCTTGCTCGTTTTGATGTACAGCGGATCGGTTCCCGTGGCGCTTTCGTAGCGCGTGTTGTCGTCCGAATAATCGTAGTGCACAATGCCTTTCGTTTCCGCCGTCGAACGCTCAATCATATTCCGCTCGTAAATAAGATTCATCTCATCGTCCCAAATCTGCGGGAAGAAACACGGATACACTTCGCTTGCAACATATTCGCCGTGCACGGGAATGCTGCCGCGCGCATCGATGATGATGCCGGTGTAGGGGCGGGAAGACACGATTTCAAGCGGTTCGGGCGCCGTATATGGATATTGATGCTTTACGAGGAGCTTTCCGATATTCGTCATCGTTATGATGTTGTTTGCGCCAAGCTTTTTGCCGTCTAAAGAGAGCGCGGTGGAGGTCATCTTTGCATCTTCGATAATCTGCGCAATCTGCTCAAGCGTTATGGAATCTTTTTCTACAATGTCGCCGAGATAGTTCTCATTATCGACGTAGAGCGACAAGAGCGGGTCTTTAATCAACGTCGGAATCTTCATCTTGATAAGCGCGTCGGCGGCGTTTCTGCCCGACGGCATCATGATTTTGGCCTTTGCAACATCAAGCGATATGGCGGAGCTGAATTTGTTTTGGGTCCAATCAACCCTGCTGCTTGATTCGAGCGCGGAATTCATGTCTAACGCAGTTACTGCGCATAAAAACGATGATGCGGCGGCAAATGAAAGGATTGATTTCACTGTATTTTTCATCACAAGACTTCCTGTAAAAAGTTACCGGCAAAACGGCGGCGGAGCGCATTGTTTTTCGTTCAGTGCGCGTGCGTTCATTACGCAAAAAACAATACGCCGATTTTATTATCGGATTCCGCCGTCCGATATTTAAGAAATCGCGTATGCGAACATAAAAGCGCGCCGGTTAAACATACTGCCTCCCCATTCGCCGAGAAATTCGGGAAGATGAACCCGTCAGCCTTACCGGTGGAACGTATCGATGCACAAAAGCGCGTAATGGGCGGTGAGGCCGAGTCCTTCCGGTAGGCGGATGCGGTATTCGGACGAAGGCGGCGTAATGCCTCGTAGCAGCGCAAGATTCAATTCGGTGAGCGTACTTTCATCGATACGGAGTTCGGAGGCGAGCGTGCAAAGCGAAACCGCCTTGTTTACCGAAAGATAGTCGAAGCTGTCGGCGGGAATGCTGACGGTACGGCCGTGCGCATCGCGCGCTGTCGGCAGCGGCGTTCCGTAGTAGGCGGCGTTTTCCGCCACGTCGGCAACTGCAAGCAGCTTCGGGATATACTGGCGCACCTGCGCGCTCAGCAAGTTTTGGTCGCAGAGTTCCCAAAAATCCTTCCGGTCAGTTTGCTTGAGCGTTTTCCGCATTTTTCCCGCGCCGCAATTATAGGCGGCAATGGCAATGAGCCAATCTCCGAACATATCGTAATTTTCTTGCAGCTTTGATAATGCAGCATGGGTGGACTTCCATGGGTCAAGCCGTTCATCGACGTAGTCATTGCAGACAAGATAGGGCTTAACGCTGTTGAGCATAAACTGCCACATACCGAGCGCTCCGGATTTTGAGCGGGCCTTTGGGCTGTAGTTCGATTCAATGACGGGAAGGTATTCAAGAATGAATGGCATTTTGCGCTTTTCGATTTCCGCGCGCACGTAGATACGGTACAGCTCGCCGCCGTCAAGCGTTTCAGAAAGCCACTTTCGGTGCGTCGTCAGGTATTTTGTCCGCAGCGCCTTCACTTCTTTGCGCTCCATTCCCGCAAAGCCGAGCGGCTTGTACCGGATTTCCTCGGCGTAAAAATGGAATGAGGCGCAGAACACGAAGAAAGCCAGCAAGCAAGCGGCGTATTTCTGAGGTTTCACAGTTTTTCACCCATGTAAATGCCCGCCCATTCCCAGTTTCCGTGAATGTCGGGGTCAAGCGGAAAATTGACCTTTCTAAAGTACAAATACCATGTCGGCACGTACTGATTCCAGCCCCACGTGCGCAGGTACGCTTCATCCGAGTTTGAATCTTCGTCAAGCTCCGCATTACATTGCACCCGATTTCCGCGCATCCATTTTTTCATCGAAAAGGCTTCCTGCGCCTTCGGATCCATCTCGTCTTGCTTCCACGACATCGAAAAAAAATTCACCTTTGCCTTGTAGCTATCAAGCGTTCGCCAATCGTAGCGTTCAATCGCCTTTTTGACCGCATTTTCAAGGGCGGAAAGACTTTCAAACGTCCAGTTTTTTTCCGACGCGCTAAAACCAATGATGTGCCGCGCTTTTTTGTACGCATTCGGCTCTCCGGCAATCTGAATAGTAGATGAATCCGGTTCGGCAAGAAAATGTTTGTAAGAACGCAGCGCGGCGTCCCATTCGTTTTCTTTTTCATATTCGAGCGCAAGGCGGAGGTACAGTTCCGTAACGCTTACGCGGGATGCGAAGCGGTCGATGAGTTCGTTCATGTAGATGATGCGGCTGTACGGCGATTTGCTTATCTGAATCAAGTTTTGCAAGCACAGAAAGTGAATGGAATTTTCTTTGACAAGCAAATCCTGATAGCCGCGCAGGATATGGTCAAAATAATATTCGGCGACTGGTTCCGCGCCGGTTTTAAGGTAGGCGTAGGCGGTCATCAGAAGCCAGTACGAGTTGTACAGGTCGTCGGGGTGGTTTTCAACCCAGTCGGTAAGAAAAAGGATGAGCGCATAGCTATCGCCGGAAGTAAGAAGATTGGTAGCCATCCGGTTGACGATTGCATAGCGGCTGACCGGATTGAGCGATTGATTTTCAAGCAGGCGTTCAAGTTCGGCTTGCGTCCCCGAATGTTTGCGCGCATTGTTTTTTTTGCACGAAGGGAGGCTCAATACCGCGCAAAGCAGCAGCAGGTATGCGGCTTTCGCCAGTTTTTTTTCCATAATTTAAATCTACCATGTTGCCCTGTTATTGGCAAGACAACCGATAATGGTGTATGCTGTCGCGCGTAAGGAATGTTTTGCGGAGGCCTGCCGCCGCTCTTCTATTATTTTGGGGTACGGATGAAAAAATCGTCGGGAAAATTACTAAATGTCCTTCTTGCTGCGGGAATGTTGGCCGTTTTTGTTGCCTTTCTGTTTTTTATCGGCTTTTCAGACGGTTCCGCTTTCTTTTTCCGCGCGGCTCCGGTTGCGGCAGTTTTGTGCGGATTAATCTTTCTCTTCATTTTTATTTGCGTCTCTCAAACGCGCTTTAAGCTGTTTATGGCGCTTTCGCTCATTTCATGCGGAATGTACGCCGCGTTCATGGTCGGGCGGCTGATTCCCGTCCCAATGGGGAAAGGCTGGCCGCTTTTTCCGGCCTTGATCGGCATTTCGCTTTTTATTGCAGGCAGAACGCAGCGGAACCGTTCGTTTTTTGCCTGCGACTTTCCGTCCGCGCTTTTAGTTGCCGCAGGTATTGTCTTTTCTCTTTTTTCATTCGGCCTTATCCGCATTCCGTTTGGTAAAGTTGCAGCGGTGGCGGGGCCGGTCATTGCGCTTGTTGCGTGCGCGATTCTTTCGGTTATTGTCATCAAGCGGAAAGCCTTGCTCGGTATACTGCCGAAGGATATCAGCGATGAATTGAAGCGCGGAGATGACGCCGACGGAGAGGATTTGTGAGCACGATGCGGCGCATCTGCGAGGGCCTCGTTTTTTTTTATGCCGTCGCGTTTACCGTATTCTCCTGTGCAAGCGCGCCGAAGCAAAAAAATGCCGCGCCGGTTGCAGATGCGCCGCCGGATACGCTGGTGCAGCTGCCGTCCGCCGACAAAAAACGCGCGTTCAATTATTTTTCCGGCATTAGTGAGGAGACCTTACTCGACATTGAAAACGGCTCCCCGTCATCCCTTCGCCGCGCCGCATCCTCTCTTCGAAAATCTGATGTCGAATACACCGATAAAGAGCGGATTCTGTTTACAGTTTCAGCCGGTATTATGGAACTTGTCTGGCCGCTTGAGCGGATGGATTGGGAAACGGCTCCGCAGGCAGCGCCGTCCGCCTATACCGGGGCCGTCAATTCGGCGCGGAGTGGAATCTACGATATGAGTACGGGCAATGCCGATTTCCTTACGCTCGTGCTGCCGTCGCTGGTAACGGTTGCAGCCGAAGATGTTTCTCCGTTTTTTGAACGCGCGGAAGATGCGCTCAAGCAGGGACTGGTCATAAACTCGTCGTCGACGCTTGCAAACTATTTACTGGGACTTTTATATAGAAAGAAACTGCGATATGCCGATGCGCTGCCGTTTTTGGCGAATGCGCTCAAAGGCGCGCCCGAATGCTTCCACACCGCCTATGCGTATGCCGAATGTTTGCTTGCGCTCGGCCGACTCAAAGAAGCGAACGCCGCGGCTCTTGCCGTGTTCGAAAAATATCCGACGAATATTACGGCGCTGCGTCTGTGCGCTGATACGGCGTTTGCGATGAAAAATCTTTCCGGAGCGGAAGAGTTTATCGTGCGCGTCTTGCAACAAAATCCGAGCGACTTGCCGTCCCTCTTGTTTCGCATAAAAATTCTCATGGAGCGGGCGGATTATATTCACGCCGCTTCGCTGCTCGATGTCTATTCCCGGCAAGACAGCATTTCGAAGGATTATCTTTTGCTCCGTGCGCAAATTCAATATGCATGGAGCAAGAACACTGCCGCCGCTGTTGCTACAATTGAGACTGCGGTCAAACGCTATCCGGACAGCAAAGAGGCGCTGCTTTTTGCCGCAAAACTTGCCGGAGAGACAGGCGCTCCAGTGGCCGGAAAGAGCCTTGAAGCGTATGCCGCCGCCGTTCTTGAAAAATATCCCGATGACGAAACGGCCCGCCAGTATGCAGTTGATGGTTTTATGCAGAAAAAAGAATGGGAGAAAGCCTATGCGCAAAGCTCGGCCTTGTTGCAAGAAGAGTCCCCTGCCGATGGTATTGCGTTCCGTCATGTAAAAATCTGTCTTGCGCTCGGTAAAAAGGATGAGGCATGGTCGCTCATTTCTGCGCTGTACAAAACCAATGGAGAAAATGAGGAAGTTATGCAGGCATACATTGCAGTTATGGCGGAAATGGGGAAAAAAACGCAGGCGCTTGAGTTGATAAACCGACAGCTCCCATCCGCATCTATAAAACTGCGGAGTTTTCTGTTTTACCGGCGGAGCCTCTTGCAGCCATCCGAAGCAGATGCCCTTGTAGACCTCCGTTCAAGCCTCATTTCAAACCCGCGCAACAGCGATTCTCTCTTCCGCCTCTACGAAATTTATTACCGGAAAGCAGATTATCGCAAAGCGCAGTACTACCTCAAACAAGTTGCCGCACTCAATCCAAACGATCCCGACATCATCCGCCTGAGCGCCGAGCTAACGAACCGCATCCGCTAAATGGACGGACGATATGAGTTTTGTCGGAGAGATTTTGGACAAGCCGATAATAGTGCAGCCCCTAAATTCCCTAAAAGGTAGTTTAAGCTGCCGGTTTTAATAAGCCGGTTTCAAACACAACAATCTGAAAAATTATCAAATTTTGAAGATTGTTGATTTCTCACTTTCGCAACGATAGTGAGAAAATGTTTTATAATAAGCGACGTTTGCCGAAAGGCAAACTCGCCGTGTTTTTAAGCGGTACTATTTGTACCGCTTAAAATAAACTTTCCATCCTCGCATTATCATAACATTTTCCCACACCGCTCATGCTTTGAATTGCATGACGGCGAGCCAACTCAAGTTTGTACGCCTCTCCCGTGCATTGAGATACGGCATCACTATGATGTATAAGCCCATCCGCCGGCTTTCTTAATTCGTATGCCTCCTTGAGAGCTCGTATACAAAGCTCTTTTTTCATGTTATCGTCCATTGCAACTGCGATTATCGCTCCAGTAAAGCAGTCCATCATCGGCGCAATATACAGCTTTCCATCTTTACACGAAACCTGTGTTATGTCGGTCAGTCATTTTTTGTTAGGTGCGTCTGCGCTAAAGTCCCCTTTTCAGAAGATTTGCAGGTCTGAGCCCTTTCCGTCGACTTTGGTAAGTCCATAAGGGCTTCTTTTGCTCTTATGCGGGCGGACATCTCTAAAATCTTGCCGGATTTTAGAGATGTCCTACGAGTTTAAAGTGTAAGTAGTTGTTTTGCAATGACTTACAATTTAAACATCGCAACTAACAGCAAGGAGCATCGCTCTGATTCCCAGCGAGCGAGAAAGTTTTTTGCCTCGCTGCTCAAGCGCCAATCGTATTCTCTCTATCCCTCAAGTTTAGTTTTCAGCATCCCGTGAAAGAATCTTGTGTATTTCGACCAGAAGAAATTGCCAGCGATTCATCTTTGTGCAGTTCCGTTTCCATTTGTAAAAAACAGTTTCGCTTACCTTTTGGGGGCTGCACAGCTTTATAGCTAATTGCCTTTTAAAACGGCATCCAGAGCCTGTGTAACGGAATCATATAGATGAACACAGCCAGCAACTTTTCGCTTCAAAGCACTCCACGTGTGTTCAATGGGATTGTATTCCGGCGAATACGGCGGTAGGAAAATCAGTTCCTGCGAGTATTTTTTTGCGATTTGATGCAAGACTTCTTTTTTGT
>CAUTOX010000064.1:0-12711 GCA_963539665.1 uncultured Treponema sp. | reverse complement strand
TTTGTTTTTTTGTTTGTTTTAAATCCGGGGCGTTTTTTTTTTTTAACCCCCCCCCCCCCCCCCCCCCCGTCAATTTTCCGATATACCATATAACTACCATGTCTCTACCATGTTTTTCTGATCAGTATGGTAGAGTTTAAATGAGGCTTTTTTCTGCAATTTTGCATGTCGGCGCCGGTAAGATGAGATTCATCGGAAGAATTTGAGAATTTTAATATTCCAAATCATGATTTTTTAAAATAACCCACGTAGCGCCATTCCCGCCATCTTTTGCGGGAGGATGGCCGGAACGCCCAAGCCGTTTATCTTGTTCCAAAAAACATTTAACCAAAGCCTGAAGCGCCGGCGCATTCCCTTCTGAATGGATGCCTTTTCCATGAATAATTAAAATTTTCTTGAATTTTCGGGCAGTGCGGTCTGTAATAAAAGCGCGGAGGCGTTTGTCCGCTTCATCCCGTGTCAAACCGTGTAAATCAATTGTAGCATCTTCGCGCATGGCTTCAAGCTCTCGGACGCTCGTATACATCCGCCGTTCGCCCTCTTCTTTGCAAAGCGTATCTTTATCAACTGTGCCATACAGATTAAGCCACTTCTCCATGTCAGCATGAATGCGCGGCGCGCTTGTTTTTTGAGGCGCAGTGTCCATCTCCTCTTGCGTTTGCTTTTCCACCCAATCAGCATTCGCTTTTTTATGCGACGCCGAAGATGCGCGGCGCTTCTTTTCTTCACGTCGCGATTTTTGTTGCATTTCATCCCATTGATTCAAAATATCGCCGAAATCCATCTCATCCTCACTTAATTTCTTTAACGGAATCCTGCATCGCCCAGCCTTCCGCCGTACCAAAGCGAATGTTGTACCATTCGCCGGACTTCCGTTTGATTTTGACGCGAACGCCAGCCGGACAATATGCCGCAGGCGTTGCGCTTGCTTCCGGCGCAGCAGATACCGAGCCGCCCGTAAAAATACCATGATTTTCTGAAAACCGTGCAGCGGACACGCAAACTGCGCCCGTAAAAGCAAGTGCACAACATGAGGCAACAGCAGCTGCCCGCGCTTTTTTTAAGAAAAAACAAACCGCGCCCGCACATACGGACAATACGGCAAACGCAGCGGCGGCAAACACCGTTAGCTTCACCGGTTCTGCCGAGCCGTTAAGGATTCCATGCGAGCGCTCAAATTGCTTCCGCTGGTAAAATGCCGCGCTCAAATACGCAGAATGCCGCTCCCTGCTGCGGAGTGCGGCAAGTTCAGCGCATTCAGCAGCGGAAAGGGCGGACGCTGCGGCAGAGTCCGCTTGAATCGGAGCGGCATCAAACGCATGGGAAAAATACTGTTTTTCCGCATTCCTTTCCGTTTTTTGAGCGGCAACCTGCACAAAAAGCGCCGTTCGTTCAAGAAAAACCGTATGCCTCTCCCCATCGAGCGTCAAAAGCGTCGCGCAGATCTCCGGCAATGTCTGCCGCCCTGCCTGATACGGCGTCCATTCAAACCGCGCGACGGCAAACCGCCCGCCGACCGGATGCCCATTCTCGTCATCATTTTTGTACCGCTCAATTTCATCAAAGAGGGCATTCTGCGGAGCCTTCCACGTTAAATCTACAATTTTTTCCGCATATTCAGCAAAAAGGGTAAACTGCGCTGGCTTTCCGGCCGAAAATGCCGCTTCTTCCCCCCCAGCCCCATCAAACTGCGCAAAAAGACGCGGAAGCGCCGCGCTCGGAAGGTTTTCGATTTCAACCTGCTCAAACGGCACGGCATACAGCAAACCGTCCGCCGTTACCGCTAACGGCGGCAGCGTATATTTTCCGGAGGCGGCAAAACAAAGCCCGACTTCAATCACCGATCCGCCGCCATTCTCCGCATATTTGAAACGCCGGAGCGATTTAAAATCCACGCCGACCGGAAGCTCCGGCATTTCGACATTCACATCCTCCGCCGCCGCAAGCGGAACCGTCAGACGAAACAGGCAATCCGCACCGGCGTAACAGGGGGAAGACGCGCATTCTGCCGTAAGCGCCTGCAAATAGCGCCCCCCGCCGTCTTCAGCCCAAAGCGCACGCTGCCGTCCGCACACAAAGCCTACGATGCAGACCGTCAGTAATCCAAAGATGAACCGGAGCTCTCTTCCGTTTCGCTGTTTTTCCATTGTTTTCTGTCCATTTCCTGAATCCGTTTGAATATCGTTTCCTCCGCCGCATCGGTATTTTTTTCTTCAGATACGCCGGTAATTCCGCTATTTTTCATGCGCCGCCGTGCAAGCGCATCATTTTGACTGATTTCCAGATTGATTTTCGCATCAATTTTTGAACCGTCCGCCTGTAACGCCTGCCGAAAGCGCCGTACCGCCTCTTCGTAATCGCCCTTTTTATGCGCAATTAAGCCTGCATGATACGCAGCCGCAAACGTAAGGGACGGGGGAGCCGAATCGGAAATCATTGCAAAGCGTTCCAATGCCGCCGGAAACTGATTTTGACTCATGTACGTCAACGCAAGACCGTAGAGGGCGTACTGTGCAAGCGTATCATCGCCTGAGGCCTTTGCCGTTGTAAGCGCCGAAAGAAAATCCGCAACGGCCGCATTATAATCCTTGCGGTACCATGCCCATGTACCTGCAAGCACCGTCCGCGCGCCGTCAATACGCCCGCTGGTACAGGAGGTAAACATGAATACGCTCAAAAATGTTACGCCCGCCGCATTCTTCTTAAAAAGACGCATAAAACGCCGCGCATTCCATTCAGAGACGGCAAACCGCGCGGCATAAAATAAAAGCGCGAATGCTAAAAACAAGCGATGCCGCTTGATAGGTCGTACTTCATAGGCAAATCCCGCATCCGCATCCTGTTTGAGGGAACCGTTTTCGCCCTGCCCGCCAAGCATACCAAGCAGCTGCACCGCAGAACCGCGCTCCGCCGCATCGACATACGCGACGCGCACACCGGCCGCTGCAAACGCGGCGTTTTTTTTCATCAAACGCGCGGCAATCTCTTGCATATTCCGGCTCTTTAACGCGCTCATCACGAGCTTCCCGCTGCCGCCGGCCCGCACTTCCGCCCCTTTCTCCGTCCCAAAGCCAATGATTCCCGCAGACACGCCGCTTTTCATGCAGACATCAAGCGAGGCTTCAAACTGTCCGTCCGTTTCATCGCCGTCAGTAAAAATCCAAAGCGTTTTCGAGGCGGCCGAATGCGGCAGAAACGAATCGAGCGCAGCAGTTACCCCTTTTCCAAGACTTGAACCGGCAGAGGCGATTAATTGCGGAGAGAGCGAGGGGAGCAGCGCCTCTAACGCCGCTTTATCTTCCGTCATCGGAATGACCGTAACCCCGTTTCCTTTCGCAAGCGTTGCCGAAACAAAGCAGCCGTTCACGTGCGGAAGAAGCAGCGACGCATATTTTGCCGCGCTTTCGAGGCGGGTAAGCCCTGCGCTCCCATCTTCTGCCGTCATGCTATACGAAATATCGAAGACAAAGGCAATCTCGCTTCCATGCCGCGCCGCGCGCTCAAGAGCCGTCCCCCACGAAATCCCCGCATACGCCGCAACGAGGCAGCACCACGCAGCGGCAGTAAGCAGCATACGAAGCGCAATCCGCCGTACAGATGCCGGATACGCCGTTAATGCGGTGAGCGCTAAAGTTTCAAGCCGCTTTTGGTAGCGGCGAATTGCCCACGCAAAAGCCGGAATGACAGGAAGCAGCGCGTACAATGCGTATGGCCGCTCGCACAAAAACGATGCGCCTTCTCCAAAACTCATAAAAACGCCCCCAACGGAATGCGCCGTATCACATACGACAGCGCAAACAACACTGCGGCAAGACCTGCCAGCTCCGCATACAGCGCACGTTCCGCTGTGCGAGTACGGAACGTTTGCGCCGTTCCCTCGTTGCGACTGATAACCTGTAAGGCAAGCGACAAATCTTCAATTGAATGGATAGCAAAATAACGGCCGCCGCCTAATTGCGCGAGTTTTTTTAATTCAGCCGGATTAAAAGATGACGAAAGATACCCAGAATACGTTTTTCCCGTTTCCGGATCGCGGTATTCGATGGGCGCAGAACCCGCCGAACCGACTCCGATGGCGTACAGGGCGCACCCATTTTTTGCCGCAAGCGCTGCGGCAGTTTCCGGATGAATGGCGCCCGCATTATTTTCTCCGTCGGTTACTAAAATGATGCATTTTTTCGGCGCGCCGGATGAAGCAAGGTGGAACACTGCGCTCGCAATACCGACGCCTAATGCAGTTCCGTCCCCCTTTGCCCCCAAAGCCGCAGAAGCCAACGCATCAGCAAAGCGTTTTGCATCAGCAGTCGGCGGGAGCGAAAGCGCGGCATCTTCTGCCATCACAACCAAACCGTACGCATAGCCCGGATTTTCTACAGCCAGCATAAGGATCGCCTGTTTTGCCGCATCAAGTCGCGTCGTCCCTGAAACATCTCGCGCCGCCATCGACGGGCTAATATCGAGCGCAAAAATAATATCCGTTCCCCGCGACGTATATACCCGCTCCGTTTGCAGCAGCGCAGGATCGGCAAAGGCCGTTACCGCCGCCAAAAACCCCGCCGCCTCCAGCAGGGTTGCAAATGCCGTAACCGTTTTCCGGACGCGCCCCTGCCACATAAAGCCTTCGCCCCCCCAATCGCACAAGATAAGCGGAACGCTCGGTCTGACAAACATCTTGCTTTTCCGAAGCAGCGCAAGCGCCGGAAGCAGGGCGAACAGCACAAAGGCCTGCGGATTATGAAAGCTCAGCATAAACGCCCCCTGCCGTTTCCATCGAATGCGTAAATCGCCTCTTTTAAAGAAGCAAGGAGCGTCGTGCGCTCGCCGGCTCGGAAGGCTGCCGCAAAAAAATGCGGCGGCTCTCTCGCAGAATCAGCAGAACCTTTTGCAAAGCGAATGTAGTCCGTGCGGATAAAAAACGAAGTTACCGACTCGGCCGCCTCCCCCTTCGCGCCGTCAAGAAAACCGCCGGAAGCCGCATCCAAAGCCGCCGCCAATTCGGATGCGGCAAGCGCGGTAAAATCCCGCCCGAATCGTACCGTCAAATACGAGCGCATAACGCGCTGCGCATCAAGGCAAAATGCGGCGTCATCGCAGTCGGCATCCTTTTTCAAGAGCTTTTTTAGCTGCCGGATAGCCTTTCTTGCATTCCGCCGACATTTTCCGCTTTCGCGATACGCCGTAAAAGCCTGCACAAAATACGCGCGGGCAGCAAAGAGCTTGACGAACGCAATAACGAGAGCCAGCAAAAGCAGCGCCCCCGCATAGAGCGCATAGAGCGTGCCGGGTAAAAGGAGCGGAGAGAGCATTCCGCGAAGCGCATCGCCTTCAGCTACCAGAGAATCGACGGAAAACGGTTGCGGATCGAGAATGTGCGGCGCATCGCTCAAAGCGGAGGCCGCCAAAGACAAATCCAGCGGAGGAATATCGATTTCTCCCGTCCGCCACGGCACAACCGTCAGCACCGCCGTGCAGGCGTTTCCATTCCGCTGCAAAGCGGCGGTTTTAAGCGTAAAATCCGCCGTCTCGCCGTTCGGAAGCAGCGCAAAAACCGAAAGCGGCAGTTCATCCGCGCCGTCCGCGCCAAAAAAATCTGCGCCAAAAGGCAATGCGCACCGAATTTCCGCCGTATCCCCGACAAAGAGCTTTTCCGGAAAAACCGTCTGCACAAGCTCTGCATGAGCCGAAAACGGCAGGGCGCACAAAAACAACAGAAACAGATACGGCCGCATCATCGCGCTCTCGAAGAAAAAAAGGAGGAAAGCGAGCGTACCGCGCTGTCTTCCGTTGAAACAGAAAGAAACGACGCTCCGTAACGCGCGCAAAGACGCTGCAATGCTTCCGTCCGCTTTTGATACGCCGCCTGCCACGCCGCGCGGAAGCTCCCCGATGCCAACGGCAACTCTTGCAGCTTCCCGCTTTCGATGTCGGAAAAAGGCGCCGTACCGACCGGCGGCAATTCCCGCTCAGACGGATCGGAAATCCGGATGCAGGAAACCCAATGCTTTTGCAAAAGGAATTTGAACGGCTCTTCCCACTCGGCGCTTCTAAAATCGGAAATAATAAAAATGAGCGAGCGGTTCGTCAGCAGCGCCGCAGCCCCTTTGAGCGCCGTTTTTAGCGCGGAACCCTCTTTGACTTCCGAAACTTCATCAAGCCGGGAGAGCAGCAGCATCGTGTGCTGACGCCCATACTTGGGGCGGCAGGAAAAGCTGATTGCGCCGTCAAAAAAAACGGAGCCGACAGGACTTCCGCACAATTCGGCGGCAAGGACGAGTAAGGCGGCGCATTCGCTAGCGGTCGCATACCGCACTTTTCCGTTTGAACCGGAAAACATCGATGCGGAGCGGTCAACAACCAAAAAAATCGGAACATCATGCTCTTCTGCAAACAGTTTTACAAAAGGACGCGCCATCCGCGCCGTAACATTCCAATCGATTAAGCGAATGTCATCGCCGCACAGGTATTCGCGCACGCCGCTCAATTCAATTCCCCTTCCCCGCGCCAAGGATTGAAATCCGCCTGATTTCATGCCGGTTGAAATCTCAAGCGCAGCAAGATGCAGACGCGCCGCCTGTTTTGAAAGGGAATCCGTTGCGCCGGTAAGAAAATGCCGCATGATTATGGAGCCGGAACAGAATCAAGGATGTTGGAGATAACGGCATCGGCCGTGATGCCGTCAGCAGCCGCTTCAAAAGAAACCGAAATGCGGTGCCGGAGTACCGAAAGCGCTTCGGCTTTTACGTCTGCCGGTAAGACGAAGGAGCGGCCTTCAAGCAGCGCGCGAACCTTTACGCAGCGAAACAGCGCGATTGCAGCGCGGGGGGACGCGCCGAATGTGATAAAGCGCGTCATATCGTGCGCGGACGTTTTTTCCGACGGGCGAGTTACCGACACGATTTTTACGATGTAATCGACGATTTTATCATCGCATACAACAGCCCCCAAAAGCGAGCGGAAAAACGGAACCTGCTCCGCCTGCAAGATTCGGTTTACCGGAACGGAAGCGGCCTCCCCCATCGTTTTGACAATTCGCACTTCATCTTCATGCGAAGGATAGCCGACCGTCAGCTTCATTAAAAAACGGTCAAGCTCCGCTTCCGGCAGGCTGTACGTGCCCTCATGATCGATAGGATTTTGCGTCGCAAGCACTAAAAACGGCTCCGGCAGCTGATAGGTTTCTTCCCCAATCGTAACCTGCCCTTCCGCCATCGCCTCAAGCAGCGCAGACTGCACCTTTGCCGGCGCACGGTTGATTTCATCGGCAAGCACGATATTTGAAAAGACCGGCCCCTTCCGTACCGCAAAAGTACCGCTCCGCTGATCGTAAATGAGCGTACCGGAAACATCGGCCGGCAGTAAGTCAGGCGTAAATTGAATGCGCTTGAATGATAACCCAAGAATTTCCGAAAAAGTTTTGACGGCAAGCGTTTTTGCAAGCCCCGGTACGCCTTCAAGCAGCACGTGGCCGCCGGCAATAAAAGCTGTCAGCAACGCATCAATAAGCGCCTCCTGCCCGATCAAGCGTTTGGCAGCTTCCGTCCGGCACTCAATAGCAAACCTGCGGCATAATTCAAAATCCTGCGCGTGTATATCGTTTCTTTCCATATCTCTTTGATTCGTATGATTTTACATTTGTTGAGCCGGTAAACGGCGCGTCAATTCCGTCGCCCTGTCCGCTCTCGCGCGCCAGCATTTTTCATTGACAGCCTCCGGCCATTTCAGAATAATCCACTCTATCATGTTACACCCTTTAGCACAAGAATTGAACGAAATCTTACGCGGCACGGCAGCCGAAGCGCTTTTTTCGGAACTGGGAGCCAGAATGTATTTTCCCAAAGGAATCATAGCGCAGGGAACGGAGGCCAAAGAATTTGCAAAAACTGCAAACGGCACCATCGGCATGGCAGTCATAAACGGAATGCCGGCCGTCCTTGAGTCGGTGCAAAAATATGCGCCCGACCTTTCTCCGCGCGAACTGGTTGCGTATGCGCCCACCGCAGGGCTTCCGGAATTGCGTACTATATGGAAGGAAAAGCAGCTGATAAAAAATCCGCTGCTCAAAGATAAAAAAACATCGCTGCCGGTCGTAGTTCCCGGCTTGACGGCAGGTCTTTCCTACCTCATGGATATGTTTGTCGATGCGGACAAACCGCTCCTTTCTTCAAAACCGTCATGGGACAACTACCCGCTGATTGCACAAGCGCGGCGCGGTGCGGAGTATCACACATTTCCGATGTTTGAGAACGGCCGTTTTTCGATCGCTGCGCTTGAGAAGGCCGTAAAAGCGGAGGCGGCGCGTTACGGTTCGGTGCGCCTGCTGCTCAACTTTCCGCAAAACCCGTCAGGATACAGTCCGACATCTTTTGAAACTGCGGAAATCCGCCGCATCATTACAGAGACTGCCGAAAGCGGCGCAAAACTTTTGGTTATAAGCGACGATGCGTATTTTGGCCTTGCGTATGAAGATACGATTGAGCGCCAGTCGCTCTTCGCGCACATTGCGGACGCGCATGAAAACGTACTTGCAGTCAAGGCGGACGGCCCGACAAAAGAAGATTTTGCGTGGGGCTTCCGGTGCGGCTTTTTGACGTTCGGCTGCAAGGGATTTTCAGAAGCGCATTACGATGCGCTCCTCAAAAAACTGATGGGCATTATCCGCTCATCGGTTTCCTGCGGGGCAACGCCGTCTCAGACAATTTTGCTCAAGGCGTTCAAGGAATCGGAAAACAACGCTGAAAAAGAGGCCTTGTACAAGATGCTCAAGACGCGCTACCAGCTTGTGCGGGAGTTTGTCGATGGTCGCAAAAGCCATGCGCTTGAAGCGCTGCCGTTTAATTCCGGCTACTTTATGAGCTTTGCCGTTAAGGGAATTGATGCGGAAACGCTCCGGAGCCGCCTCTTGCACGAAAGCGGAATCGGCACGGTTTCGATTGATGCCGAAACGCTCCGAGTAGCTTTTTCAAGTATCGATGAGGATGTAATTCACGCCGTATATGAAAAAATTTACGATACAGCCGAGGCTCTAAGCCGTGCATAGCCAAACAATCGGCATCATAGCGGCCATACTTTTTATCCTGCCGCTTTCCGGATGCGCAAAAAAAAGCAGCGACCGCATCGTAATATGGACTGACCGCAGCGAGTTTGCGCCGTATATTGAGCTGTTCAACAAAAAGCACAAAACGAAGGCGGTGCTGGCGTACAAGGCAAATCCCGCGCATTCCCTGCCGCCAGACGGCTCGTCGCTGCCGCCGGATATCATCGCCGGGCCGTGGCTTTTTCATAAAAAGGCAAATCGGCAGTTTCGGAATCTTGATGACTTGTTTGACCGGCACGGCCTCAAAGCGGAGGATTTCTATCCGCTCCTGCTTGATTCGGGGAAGCTCGGCGGGAAAACGTACCTTTTGCCCGTCAGTTTTAATCTCCCCGTATTTATTTTCTCCAGAGAACATGAGAATTTAATAGAAGATTCTTATGCGCTTTCGCTTGAACAGGTCAGAACGGCGGGCGCAGCGTTCAACCAAAAGACGAGTAAAGACCGCTTTACGCAGATTGGGTTTGCGCCGCAAAGCAGCGACCTTTTTTTGTATACGGCGACGAAGCTGCACGGGGCTGCGTTCAGCCGCTCGAAAAATGCGCTTCTTACGTGGGATGAACAAGCGCTTGATGAGTCCCTCCGCTTCCTGAAGGATTGGATCACCGGGGAAAACGAATCCGTCCAAGCAGAAAGCAACTTTGTCTATAAATATCTTTCCGTTACCGATGACAAGCGCGTTACGTCCGGAAAAACGCTCTTTGCATTCACGACCACAGACCGGCTCTTTCAGCTTACGCCGGAGCGATTGGCAAAGCTCAATTTTCGCTGGCTCCAAAGCGGCGGCGCCGTTCCGATTGAAGATTCGTATGTGATGATGGGCATTGTTCGCGGCGCAAAAAACAAGCAGGGGGCGGCGGAATTTATTTCGTGGTTTTTTAACGTGTCCACGCAAGAAGAGCTGCTTGAACGCCGCAAAGCAACACGCCTTGATATACCGTCATTCGGCATCGCCGGCGGATTTTCATCGCTGCAAGAAATAAACGAGCGCATCCTCCCCCTATACTGCACCGCGCTGCTTACCAACATCCCAAAAGCGGATACATTCAGTATGCCGTCTCAAAAACCGCCGCAGTGGGAAAAGATAAAATATGCAGTCATCATCCCCTACCTAAAAGACGCGCTCGCCGCTAGCGAAGACAAAAAGCTCGTCCCGCTCGCAGAACGCTACGAAGAATGGATGAAAACAACAGGGGCGTATTAAAAATGAAAACACCCTACAAGCAACAGCCCAACGCAGCATGAGCGATACCCTCCGCACGAATAAAACGGCATAAGCGGCGGGCGAAAGAAAGCGCATCAGTTTCCGCTTGAAGAAAAATAATTCGCACAAAACTGCCGCTTTCCCGAAAAAATGCGCGAATCGGTACGTGCAAACAGTTGCAGCTTACATAGCCACGAAAATCAATTTTGCTTTTGACTAGCATCTCAAAAAAGGGAGACTATAAGTCATTATGCATCATAGACTTAGTACAACCAAAATAAACAAAATAAATTTTATGTTTTGTTGAGGACATAACTGCTACTGCAACGGCTAAAATTGTGGGTGTAAATTTTAACGCAGTTAATCGATATTTCAATATATAGCTAATTGCCTTGAAATATAACAACTATTTTTAGGGTAAAAGTTAAGCCAGTGTAGATACCTCCAATATTTATACTTGCAAAGAAGAATTCTGCGAGCTGTATATGCAAATATTGTTTGGACGTAGATACCTTTATTGTGTTTTATAAGGCAATTATCTGCAATTCTTTTAGACTATCATGCCGCGTCATGTATTTTAATTCAGCCTGCGAGTACCCTTCCTGCGCAAGACATACCGCGTAGGTATGCCGGTAGCTGTGGAGCGTTAAGCCGTTGCGCTTTATGCCGAGTTTTTTCATTGCGCATTGAAAGTTCCTTTGAACTGAATCGTAATGTATTGGCCGCTCTTTTTGGTTTGAATAAAAAATAAAGGCATTTTCATGATTAAATGGGTTGGTTTTTATAAACTCTAAAAGCTCCGCCGCCATCTCATCGGATATATGCACATAGTCGCTGCGTTCGGTTTTCGTCTCTTTTAATCGCTTGCCGATATGATTATACGATTTTGAAATATTTAAAACATATCCATTCGTAGAGTGAATATGGATCTACGTCAATAAAGTAGACATAAAAACGACTCGTTTAAGCTGCACGTTTTTCAGATTTTGAATAAACAGCTGCTGGAGTTCTGTAGTTCAGATTTGAATGAATGCGCTTATGGTTGTACAGGGCTTCAACATATTCAAAAATCGCGTTGTAAGCGGCTTTTGAATCTTTATATTTCCTGCGGGGTACCGCTTCCTTTTTCAGGACAGAATGGAATGATTCGATGCAAGCATTATCGTACGGGCATTTCTTTCTACATATAAGAATGGCGGATTTTCAATTCAGCCAGAGCCGCTTCAAAAAGATTGCTCGTATACTGACTTCCAAAATCCGACTGGATAATTATTCTTTCGGTATGCTTTACATTCAGAGCTGCGTTTCTGAGAGCCTTGACCGCAAGCTGCGTATCCATAATTTTGCCAAATGCCCCGCCGATTATTTTTCTTGAATACAAATCTTCAACTAAAAGCTTGGTACGTCCAGCCATCTTTTTCGGTATGATTGTACGTGATATCTGTGCATCATTTCTGATTGATTGAAGTGGCGGTACAATCTCGATTCATGATGTTCTTCTTCTGTTCGATATTTATCTCAGCCGTTATAGGTTTGTATTTCTTTACAATAACAGACTTTATCCCTCGTGCTGCCATCCGTCTCTTGATTTTCTTGAGGCTCGCCGTTTGGCCTTCATTACGAATAGCCTTAAAAATCATTGGGGCTCCATTGTGTCTTTTGCTGTCGTAATAAACTTTAAGAATTTTAGAATCTAGGTGCTCATTACCAATCTGTGTCTTGGTCGCTTTACGCCACGTATCTCAGTTTTGGAAAAATGATATGGTAATCTAATCATTTCTATGATATTTTAGAAAAAATGAGGCATTTTTTTAGTATTTTTCCGGTAATTCGACCTCAAAAACTATGAAAATGGCAAAAACTGGGTTCCGTAGGTTCTCGCTTTGAATCTTTGTAATAAGAACTTCGATTCAAATGCAACGCCGTGCACATTGTTTCGACTGGATACAAGTCCTTGATTTTATAGCTAATTGCTTTGAAATACAAGTAAAAAACATTATACTCAAAGCTATGTCGCATGATAGAGATTTAAGACTACGGGCGCTTGAATATGCAAAAGAAGGACACTCATTGACACAGACTGCGAGCGTGTTCAAAATAAATATTAGTACAATTATTGCTTGGAAAAGGCGATATGAGGTAACCGGAGCGTGAAAATAAAAATCCGCCGTCCTGTCAATAAGAAAATTATTCATGGAAAACACGCCCTGTTCGACAATATCGAACAGGGCGACGAGTTCTCAATCGCACAAATAGCGCGATTGAGAACATCGCATTTCGTAGAAGAGCATCCCGATGCGAAGATCAAAGAAATCGCAAAAATCCTCGGTTGTCATTCATCTTCAGTGCTGAAGCGGCTGAGAAAGCTCAGGTTACGCGAAAAAAAAGAGTACCTTTTATAAAGAACAAGACCCCA
>CAUTOX010000063.1:0-12789 GCA_963539665.1 uncultured Treponema sp. | reverse complement strand
TAACCGTGTTACGATTTACGCCCACGATTTTGGCCGTTGCGGTAGCGGTTATGTCCTCCACAAAACATAAAATTATTTTGTTTATTTTTGTTGTACTAAGTCTATGATACATAATGACTTATAACCTCTCATTCTTTGAAATACTAGTCAAGAGCCTTTCTAAATATGCTTCTACTTGTCTGGGGGGGGGGGCTTTGTAAAACGTATTTTTTTTTCGTGTGATACCAAGCTTCCGCAATTTCTTTGCAGTAGGCATCGGGGTGCGCTTCCACATATTTGCGATTAAACCAGTTCGGAAACTTCTATTTCTGAACTGGTTACCGTGAAGTACGATGCTCTAAATCGTACTGTTTGTGCGATTTAGAACTCGCAGACCTGTTCGATGTTGTCGAACAGGTCGTGTTTTTCAAAAATGATTTTCTTGTTGACCGGACGGCGAATTTTAATTTTCACGTCTCCGGCCGCTCTGTAACATTTTCCCATATAGTGCTTGTACCGATATTTACCTCCGCAGCCTGAGCTAACGAGTGTCCCTCTTCTGTCTATTCGATTGCTTGCAATCTTAAATCTCCGTCCTACGCCATGTGACGATCATATTGAATTTTTAGTTGCATTATAAGGCAAGTATTATACCGGCAGATTTTTTTAGTTTATGCGGAAGAGCGCGGTTCGGAGGGCGTTTGCAAATGCCGTTCGTTCTGCTTTAGCAGTAAAGGCTGCATTCGACAAGGCTGGCAGTGGCGTTCCAGATGCGGCGATCCAGTAGCGCGCATCGTCCGCCTGCACGTCGGGAACCGAGGCTGCGGCCTGCACTGGGCTTAAACCGGTCGCTGCACTCAGGAGGTCTTGCTTATTTTGTGCGAGAGCAATTAAGGATTGGCGTACAGTTTTATTTTTTGAAAGCGGAATGCCTAAAATCAGCGGAGCGGTAAAGCGGCGGACGCTGCCGGCACGCTCGGAAGGGTAATAGGCGCTCGAAAATTGAGAAATTACGTTTCTGTCAAAGAGTCGATGCTGCGAAAGCGTCATAAAACCAATTGCAGAAAGGTTTTCGGAAATAAAATACCGGAGGTCTTCTGTTTTTAGCTGGAAGATATCGGCTCCCAGTATGCCTTCCGCTTTCCAGCGGGTAAGAAGCTCCGCTGCGGCAGCAAATTCTCCCCCAGCAGTAAGCATCGGCGTAAGCAGTTCCGAAAAATCTTGAGGCGATGCCGTATTTTGCGTCCCCGATTCGGTAATTTTCCGTACCGCCGATGACCAAACATCCGCGCCCGATAAGGATTCCGTTAAAGCTCCGATGATATTGATTAATTCTGTGTCATCGCCTGCGGCAAACGCAATAGGAGCCGTATACCGTAACTTTGCCGCATGGCCGACTGCATCGAGCGCACTGAATGTGTCGATTGCATTGATTTCATTGGTACCTAAGATTTCCGTTTTTATGTCGATTTCCAAATTGTCAGCCAAAAGCGGAACCGTATATACCGCGTCGCTTGTTGCCGTTGCCGAAAGTCTGATTGAAGAGACCATGCCTTCAAGTACGGACAGCGGCAATCCTGTTTTTTGTTTTTGCGCAAGCAAAGCGGCCGCGTCAGCATTCAGTCCGTTATAAATGAATAAAAGATCCGGCTTCCCTGATTTTTTGAGGGCTGCTTCTAGCGGTACCGAATCATCTAAAATCGTTATCGCGTACGGTTCGCTTTTTGTGGTTTTCCGGAGCTGCGTTGACTGGAGAATGCCGGCTACAGCGGCTGCCGTCTGCTCCGGAATCCCGTAAAAGGCAGCTGTCGGTTTTCGGTTTGTTATGTGCAGAATGACGAAAAATAAAACGAAAAGCAGGAGTAAAGCGGCGATTCCGCCGATTGTTATTTTTTTTAGTGTAATTTTCTTTTCCATTTATACATTTTACCATATTGATTTTTTTTATACCATAAAAAATTGGCGGACATATAAAAAAACAATTTGACTTTTATAAAGTCAACCGAATCGGTTTATAATAGGCGGCAAGAGCATGAAAACTGAAATGTTGATATTTCCACTTAAAATGTCAGGCTCTTAGTTCTTTTGATATTATTTTTCAAAAATAATGCATGATCGTTATGTTAATGCGCCTTTTTATTATTAGGCGGCGTAGTAGAATGCCATATTGCCATGCCCGCTACTTAGAACGCATTGCCCCCCGCACCATCGTCTACCGGCTGCCGCGCTTCCGTTCGCTGTTTCGTCCGCGCCCTGTTTTCCGTAGCCCTCGCCCATTCCGCTATTCATTCTTCTAGAAATTCCTCCACTTTGCGGCAGAGGTCGGAGAGGGGGGCGAAGGCGCGGCGGCATTCGGGAAGTCCTGCAAGGAAGGCGGCTCCGTAGCGTTTGGCGTAGATGCGTTTGTCGAGGAGGATGACGGCGCCGCGGTCGGTTTCGGAGCGCATGAGGCGGCCGACGCCTTGTCGGAACTTTATGAGCGCTTCGGGAAGGCTTAATTCCATGAATGCGCTGCCGCCTCTTCGTTCGATGGCTTCTGCGCGTGCGGTGAACACGGGATCGTTGGGGACGGTGAAGGGAAGTTTTACGATCACAACTTGCGACAAGGATTCGCCGGGCACGTCTACGCCCTGCCAAAATGAATCGGTTGCGAACAGGACGCTTTGGATTTCTTCACGGAATTGTTTGAGCAATCGCGCATTGTCGTCGGTTCCCTGCCGCAGCAAGGCTCCGCCAAAGCCTTTGAGCGTGCGGGCTGCGTAGCTGAACGCGCTTTTGAGCGATTCATAAGATGTAAAAAGCGCGAGCGTCCGGCCGCCGCTTGCCGTAATGAGGCTGCACAGCGCGCGTTCGATGTATTGCTGAAAGCTCCGGTCATCGGGAAGGGGCGCATCGGAGGGAACGGCGAAGAGCATATTCCGGCGATAGGGGAAGGGCGACGGAAACTCTTGCTGCATGATGCGGTCGCTTTCGGCAAAGCTGATTCCCGTGCGGCGCATCCAATAGGAAAAGTCTCTGCCGGTTTTCAGCGTGGCGGAGGTGCAAACGGCAGTGCGCATCGGCTCAAAAACGCCCTTACTCATCAGCGGCGCAATATCGAGCGGGGTGCGGGTGAGCACGGCGTAGGCTGCGCGTTCTCCGCCCGACAAGTTTATGGCCGGCGCGTTTTTCCGCTGAATCCAAAACACGAGGTCTTGTTTTTCGTCCCAGCGGGTAAAATCGCGGAGCAAGGCGCTCATATCGTCAAGTCTCCGGAGGACAACCTTCGTCTCCCAATAGGCTGCGACTTCTTTGTCGTCATCTTCAACTAAATCCATGACTTCTCGAACGAGCGCGGTAAAGGCCCCTAGATTTTCGGAAAGCGCGGCGCAGAGCGTAAGCAGCGGCTCAAAGGCGCCGCTTGTAGGAGCGCAGAGGCGCATCGTTCCCGCGTCGGAAAGCGCGGCCAGCGCAGCAGCATCAAGGTTTACGGCGGCGTTTTGGATGAATGCGGCCTTTTCATAGGCTTCGGCGGCTTTGTCTTCGGCGGAGGCAAGAATTGCAAGCGTCGGCAGATAACCGGCGAGCGTGTTTTTGCGCTTCCGGTAGAGGAGATTCACCTGCCGCATCAGCTTGAAGCGGCTGAACTCATCGCTGAAAAAGCTGGTCGCTGCATTTTCGATGCCGTGCGCTTCGTCAAAAATAAGCCGTCGGTACGGCGGCAGCACGGCCGCATCGGTATATCCTGCTCCATGCAGACGAGATTCGATATCAGCAAACAGCAGGTGGTGGTTGACGACGATGATGTCTGCGCCCGCCGCAGCCTTCCGCATCCGCATCACAAAGCACTCCGCATAAAATGGGCAGCGAGAACCCATGCAACCGTCGCTTTCTGAATTGATGCGCGCCCACAACGATTCCGGCGGCACGAACGGCAAATCGCTCCGGCTCCCCGATTCAGTCGTTTCAAGCCATGCTGCAAGCGCATCGAGCGCCGCATTGTCTTCTTCAAAGAGCGCTTTTTGCGCAAAGGCTTCTTCAAACCTCCGCCGACAGATGAAATTTCTGCGACCTTTCATCAGCACGAATTTAAAATTACGGCCGATGATTTTTTCCGCCGCAGGTAAATCCTTTGAGCACAGTTGCTGCTGCAAGTTGATGGTGCCCGTTGAAATCACAACCCGTTCGCCATTCGTGAGCGCCCATATAATAGAAGGAATCAGATAGGCATACGATTTTCCGACGCCCGTTCCCGCTTCAAACACGCCGACCGCCCCATCATTGAACGCGCGCGTAATGCCCTTGAGCAGCTCAATCTGAACCGGCCGCTCCTCAAAATGCCCGAACAAGGCCGCCATGCGCCCGCCGCCGGAAAGAAAACCGCCAAGCTCATCGGAATCAAGCTTAATTTCCGTGCGCCCGCCGCCCGCCTGTAAAGTAAAATCTTCAGATTCATCCATTCCGTTCAACCTGCGCTCAAAGGTAGCTGAAAACCTGCCCCCTTGTCAAAACACCGGAATGACGGAAGAACCGAATCGTGGAGATGAAACGTTGCCGGACACCTTGCAGCTTTTGTTGACAAGCAAAAAATTGTGCGCGGGCTGGCGGGAAAATAGTAGCTGTACGGCACCGTTTTCCCGCCAGTCGTAAGCGGGCGGCCGACAGAACTAAATCTGTACGATAGCGTTTTTCCGCCCGTCATAAAACGACCATACTCGCCAGTTTTACCTTGCAAAACTGGAAGCGGACGGCCGACAAAACTAAATCTACACGATAGCGTTTTTCCGCTCGCCACAAAACGACCATACTCGTCAGTTTTGCCCCGCACAACTGGGAGCGGGCGGCCGACAAAACTAAATCTATACGGCACAGTTTTCCCGCCAGCCGTAAACCAACCATACTCGCCAGATTTGCCCCGCAGAATTGGACGCGGGCGGCAGACAAAATACAATCTACACGATAGCGTTTTTCCGCCCGCCGATAACCGACACTCCTCGCCAGTTGTGCCCTGCAAAACTAGGAGCAGGCGGCCGAAAAAACAAAATCTACACGACAAAGTTTCCCCGCTTGCCGATAACCGATACTCCTCGCCAGTTTTGCCTCGCAAAACCGGAAGCGGGCGGCCGACAAAACAATAGCTGTACGGCACCGTTTTCCCGCCCGCCGATAACCGACCATACTCGCCAGTTTTGCCCCGCACAACTGGAAGCGGGCGACCGACAAAATACAATCTACGCGATAGAGTTTTTCCGCCCGCCGATAACCGATACTCCTCGCCAGTTTTGTCCCGCAAAACTGGGAGCGGGCGGCCGACAAAACACAATCTATACGGCACAGTTTCCCCGCCCGCCGAATTCCTTTAAACTCAGGAATATTGTAGACTGGAGGCATGAAGACCGTCTTTCTGCTGCTCGTGTACCTTGCGACGGGTGCGCGCTACCGTGAACTTCCTCTCAAAACCCTTATCGCAAAGCATGATGCAACCGTATGCAGCCTTAGCAGCGAACAGTTTTCGTATCGTTCTTATGTCAATTCGTATGCGGAGGATGGAACGGTGTGGATTGAAACGGAAATTCCGCAGGGCGTCCGTATGCAAGACTGCGACATTCTCTGTTTTAATCCTGAAGTGTTGTTTATGGCGGAAGTGTTTGTTGAAGCGGAAAACGGCGGCTGGCTGTTCGTTGGGAAAACCGGCGCAGGACTTCGGCCGGCCGAGCGTTCGATCGGTACGTGGCTGAATGCGCTCGAGCTTGCTCCTGTTTTGAGCGGCAGGGTTTCGGAGCGTCATCATCCGATTCGCCTACGCATAAAGCTTACATCCGCTCATTCGTCTCCCGTGTCGCTGCTTTTGCTTCCGGCAAAAGATTTTATCGCCATCAGCAACGCGGCATCCTCCTACCTTGCATTTGCGGCTGCCGTCTGCATCTGCATCGCCATCTATATTTTTTTCGGCAGTACGCTTTTTAAGGACACCGAGTCCATCTTTCCGGCGGTGATTTGTCTGCTTTTACTGCTCCACCTTTTTATAGAGACGGGGACGGTTTTCCGCCTTGTCGGCAGCTTTTATGCGCTCGGGCAGACCGTTTATAAGATGAATTATTTTTTAATTTGTCTCTTGCTCCTGTCGGGGATTCTCACCGTGCAGAAGCGCAACGCAGGTTCGCTGGCCGCCTTTCCCCAGTACGCGCAAAAATTGTTCGATTTCATTCCGATTTTTAACATTATCATCATAACGGCGGGAATTATTTATTTTGTCATCGACGTTTCAGAGTATTCGGGGAAATTTATTCAGCTCGGCGCAATGGCGATTTCGCTCATGTTTATCACCGTACAATGCTTTTTGACGATGCGCTTTAATCCCGATGTCAAAAAGATTATCTACTTCCTCTACATGGGATACGCCGATCTGTTCTTTGTGCAGCAGTTGTTTCGGACGCTCCGCTTACTGCCCGATGCGCCGCATATTTTCCGCCTGTTCGACAACGATCTTGACCTTCTGGAGACGACGACGCTGATTACGCTTGCGGCGGTTGCCCTTATGCGCATTTACGGCCGCATCCGCAGCAAACTTATGCAGCTCACGCTCAGTACGGCAAACGCAGACCGGCAGATGCAGATAAGCGCGAAGAAAAGCTATGTGTATTCAAATCTTGCCGCTATGCTGCTCAATCCGCTCCATCTGTTTTTGCTGATGGTTGAGCGCAACAAAACGCTGCTGCCGGCAGGTACGGCGGCAGCCATGCGAGACGGCATCCGCTGGTCGAATGAAATTGTAAATACGCTGTACCTGCTGTCTTATTACGAACAGCATCCCTTTCGTCTTGAAGCGACGGGGGAGCCACTTGATTTACGGGAATTCGCGCTGTCCTGCATCAAAAACGAGGTATCGAATCTGCGCCTTAGCGGATGCGCGCCGGACGTACGCACGAATTTTCCTGAAACAACGGCAGTTTCCGTTGACCGCACGATGCTTTCAGTCTTTTTTAAGTTTGTTTTACGCGCGGTAAACCGTTACGTGAAAACCGGGACGCCGGCGCTCATTACGGTGGATTACACGAATTACACGCTGCTGTATTCGGTGCATTTTTACGCGGAGCCGCTGTCTCATGCCGAAGCGAAACAGATTTTGGAGCTGGAGAGCGTGAAGGGAGCTGCCGAGTCGCTTGATGAGTCGATTGGAAAATGGGGAATCCACCTGTACGTAGTGCGGCAGATTTTGAATCTTTTGAACGGAAATATAAAAATCGTGCCGGATTCATACGGCAATACGATTTCGGCATGGCTTGCGCTTCCGCCGACAGTGGCGCCGGCAAAAAATCCGTCCGATTTAGAAGATGCCGCAGCAGGCAGCGCGGAATTTGCGGTGGAAAACGCCAAGCCGCTCTACGGCGAAACGATTTACATCCTTGAAGAAAATACTGCGCTGCGCACGGCGCTTCTAAAAGAGTTGCGGCCGTTTTTCAAAACGGTCGCGTTTAATACGGGCAATGCCTTGCATACGCATCGGGAGGCAAATCGCCCCGATTTGCTGGTGTGTTCCCTTTCGCTTCCGGGAAAAAGTCCGTTTGATTTGCTGCGGGAAGACAAAAAGCTTTCCAGTATTCCGATTATTGTTACGGCAGGTTTTGTAACGCAAAAAGCGCGGGTGCAGCTTTTGGAACTCGGCGTACTGGACATTGTGCAAAAACCCTTTTCGATGGAGCAAATGCTCCTGAAAATCCGTAATATCATGCAGATTCGGCGGCTCCATTCAGAAGCGGTCATCGATAACGTGTCTTCAACGCTCAAAAAATCGCTGCTTGCAGCAGCTCCTGAACACGATGCGCCGGAAGGCGGAGCGCATCCTGCATTGGAGGCATCGGGCGCTTCCGTAAAATCGGCGAATCCGGCATTGACGGCGCACTTTACGGCGGTCGGGCTGACCAAAAAGGAGATGAGCATTGCGCACCTTGTTGCAAGCGGCATGAGCGATAAAGAGGTTGCCGTTGAGCTGAACATTGCTCCGGCAACGGTTGCTGTCCACAACAAAAAGATATTTAAAAAACTCGGCATCCACAGCCGCACTGAACTCAAAACGCTGACTGCGCAAAAAAACTAAAGCCTTGCGCACTGCCGGGCCGCAGGCCATGTTGCATGATAAATGGATGCGGGTTAGATGCAGAGCTGCATGATGGCGGGCGGGGTAGTCCGTGCCGCAGGATGCGTAAAATTTGCACGGCGCGTGCGGTTTGGTTTTGACGAAACCTAAAAAAAGCGTACTGCGCGGAGGCGATCAAGCGGCATACTGCCCTTTATGTGCAGCCGGAAGGCAAAACAAATGATTCGCGGTATGCGGAAGGAAAAACTAAAATCGATTCGGATGGATGCGGGGCAGGGAAGCAGTATAAGCGCTACAGGCCCCGCTACAGATACGAGCTTCTTAGGCGCGTTGCGGGAGTGAATCCAGCGCGAGTCTTATTTATGGTTCTTATTGAAAATGCGGTAGCTGAGCCAACTGAAAATGGGGTGCGCGGCTTCGATTTTGGTAAGCCATGCCGTGCTGACCATGTTGGCGCCAAGTCCGTCAAAGACAACGGTAAAATCCTTGATGCTCTGCGAAAAGTGCGCGGCAGCGGCTTCGGGCATATCGGCGTTTTCTATCATCTTTGCCCAGCAGGACGATTGGGCAAGCAGCAGTTCTTTTGCGGCGGCATTGAGCAGACGCATTTTAAGCCCCGTATCCGTTGGAAAGCGTTCGGCAAGCGCGATCATGCGTTCGCTTGCTTTTTTCACATAGCGCAGCATCCAGCTATTCTTGCTGGAAAGGAGATGCTCCCCATAGCCGAAACCGCCGGCCGCCCCATAATACGGCTTGATTTTCTGAAATTCAAACCGGCGGTCAAGGAGATTTCGGCACAAATCAAAGTCCGCGCCGTCCGTTTTGGCTGCCGCCCGAAAAAGGCACGTTATCCACGTAGGGAATTCCGCCCAGTTATTCTGAATTGTATATGAATCAATCGTGATGGTGAGTGAAAGTGGATTTGTGTCGGGCAGGAGCTGCTCCGCCTTGGCAAGTTTTTCAAGCTGTGCCGCAAGGAAGCGCTCGGCGTCGGCTGCGCATTGCTTTTCGGCAGCAGCATGGTCATACACGCCAACCGATTCATCTTTTGCGGAGGTGATGCGCCCCTTATTCCAATATTTATAGCCGATAGCGTAACGCGGCGTACCTTCATCCAGAAAGTTCGACAGGCGATCGGCCGGCAGTTCAAAGCCCGCATCGCAATTTTGATTCCGATAGACAGGATTGGCAGCATAACCTTTTTCTCCGAATAGTTCGGCGTCCGTTTTGGGGGCATTGCTGAAGGCGACAAGCGCGTTATCCAATCGAATCGGAAAAAATATCCCCTTATCAGCCAGCTTTTCGGCAAGTAAGAGGCTCTGCGCATTCAAAACCGTGTAGTTGATTCCGTACGCGCTCAGCGATTTTTCGATGCCGCAGCAATACCCGAGTTCCGGCAGCCAAAATCCTTCCGGCATCCTGCCGAAAAAATTCCGGAAGGCATGAATGCCGGTTTCTACCTGCGCATTGATGATTTCCGGCATATCCCGGTAATGGGGAAGAAAAATATCCGTTCCGCACGTGGCAAGCAGCTCAACTACGCCTTTTTTATGGTATTCAAGGAATTTCTTAACAAGGTTGCAGTCATATCGCAAAAAAAGATTCTTATTTTCTACGAGTATTGCAAGGCAACGCTGCGCAGTAGAATGGGTAGACGGGTCAAAGCCGCCTTTTACTTCCTGTTCGCCGAATTCAATTTGCAGGTCAAGCCAATCCAGATACTGCTGCTGAATTTTTGCGTCGCTTAGAAGCGTACAGAGCGTCGGCGACAGCACGATTCCCATCTTAAACGGAATTTTGTCGTTTTCAAGCGATTCAAATGCAGCAAGCAGCGGCAGATACAAATCCGACAGCGCATGAAAAAGCCGCGTCTCTTCCGCCGCCGTATGTTTGCTGTTTGTCCCTGAATATCGAATAAATTCCTGCGAGGCATTGAGTATTAAAATCAGTTTTTTGTGAGCCACTTCTCCCCTCCATTTTTACGGAAACAATTCCCGATGCTCGTCGTACAGTTTTTCAAGAATATACTTGGCATCGGAAAGTGCCAAGATGGGAGAAATACCGCCGAATTTGCCGGGGCGCGCTTGAGCAAACAAGGGCGAGGGCGCCGGCAGTTCAACAACATCCGATGAGGAGAGAATGTCAATAATGCCGTCAAGATTGAAAATCAAATCCGCGCGGATAAAGCGAGAGCCGGATGGAATCAGCACATACTGTTCATTCGCCTCGCTCCGAATATGCAGGTCAAAAAAGCAGTCGGGCTTGTGCTGCTCCGCTTCTGTAAATGAACTGATGCGTAAGATAAGCCGGCTGATAAAGGCATTGTGCAGCGACTCCAGATCGGCGCTGCTAATATCCCAATAGACAAAGGCCCATGCAGGATCGCGGAGAGCCACTTTTATTTCAGTTTGATTATATGAAAGCGGAAGCGCCTGCTCAGATGCGGCAGTTTTTTCGCTGTTTTGAATATCTAATGCATCGCATTCATTTTCGGAATAAGCCTCAAGAATCTCGCCAATTAGAAAATTACGGTTGAAATTGTCAGGCGCATCAAGCCTCAAGGCATTCGCCATTCCTAATAGTTCCGAATAAGGCAAAGCCTCTAGTTGAATTCTGTTTATATCAACATTTTCCATACGCGAATAATCCTCAAAAACTTGATAATAGTCAAGGCCTTTCAGAAATTGGACACGGAACTCAGTTTTTGCAAAAATTAGTATTGTCGTTGAATGGGCAATGGCACTTTTAGAAAAAAAATCAGTTTTTTGAGTATTTTAGAAATGTTTTTAACTTTAAAATCCTTAATAATGGCTGAAACCTAGTTTAATAAGTGAGTAATAGCTAGAAGCGATTCAAAAACTGAATTCCGTGGAAATTGGACCAGAGCTTTAGCATGAACGGAATTCTGTGTGATAACAGCAAAACAGGTGGCTTCCTAATAGAACCAGAGCGGATTTTTAAATGCTTTCAGGACAGAGAAATTCAAAAATCCGCATTTTTTTACTAGAGTCAGGAATTTGTATGAATGAAAATAGCAAAAAAACTGGAATATATCAAAAAATCGTGAAAAAAGAATCTGAACTCTAAAATCGCCGTAGATGCAAGCGTACCCCTGTATGGCTAATTGACTTATAAAATATAATAACTACTTTTAGGATAAAAGCTAAGCCAGTGTAGATACCTCTAATATTTATACTTTCAAAGAGGAATACTGTGAGTTGTATATCCCAATATTGTATCTACGTCAATGAAGTAGACACAAAAAATGCTATACACAAGACATAAGCGAAACCGGTTGCCCGAGCCGCCGAAAGAAAAACTACTTGCACTGATCACCGAACTTGAGAAAGTTACAACCGTTGTAAAAAAGCAAAACCTTTCACGGCTATTTAAATTAAGAAGAATATAGCTAATTGTCTTCTAAAATCGCATCCAAAATCTGTGAAACGGTGCCATATAGATGAACACGCCAGCAACTTTGCGCTTCAAAAAACATTAAAAGAGGCTTTAAAGCCTTAAAAATGCCTATTTTTCGGCTATTTTACGATATTTTGTTACCTCTACTGTTACTGTTATTTCCATTGCTTTTTATTTTGCAGACGCAGATTAAAAGGAGGTTTACGTCGTTCATACTCATGCCGCTTCTATTCCCGAACACACGGAAAGGTCGGTCATTGCGCCCCCGCTTCCACAGTTGTCTGTTGTTTGGGTGCTTCTCCAAAAGCCGTATCTTCATGCGTTCTAATTTTGTGCAAAAGATTTTCAGCGTCTAAAAGCGTGCGGCAATCTGTCCGTTCGACGATGGATTTATTACGGCTGTCTGCATTGTGTCGTTGCATATCCGCTATAATCATTTCTTTTGTAACGTAGTTTTCTACCTCAGGTTCATCTTGGGCGTAATTTTTGACTAATTGCTCGTACGTTATAATATGAATGTCATTTATACGTCCGTCAGCCTTATCGCGATAAATAAATACATTGATTTTATCTATTTAATCCTCTTAATCCTTTAGCTTTTGAATATCATCCGCCGTAGCTCCCATGCCGATTAAAAGCAATGTGCAATAGCCGATGATGTCCGCTACATCGTTTATGCGCGGCATTTCGTCCGCGTTTGCCATAATGCGCCCGAGTTTATCGTCCAACCGTATGAGAATTGAGTTTGTCGCATCGCCTTTGTAAAAAATCTGCTTCGGCTGCAATGCGCTGTCTCCGTATTTTTGATTTTTGTACAAAAGCAGCTCGCGCATGGCGTTTGTGATTTCGGTGATTTTCTGTTGTGTAGGGGGGGGGCGTCATTTCCTCACCCCCCGCCCAAGCAAACCGCTCTCCGCAAAACGAATAGAAATTAAGTAATCTGCCTTTGGTGCATTTATTTGTTTCCGTCATTCTTCATTCTCCTGTTTTTTCTATAGTCAATTCAGCCCGCCTAGCCCCCTCATAGAGCAATTCATACGTTTTACAACCTATAACCGGTAGCCATGATCCGCATATTTCATCGAAATTAATTTCGATACAGTCTCCATTCTTTTCATTTTCTATGCCCAATGTTACGAGATTTCTATACCACCTAATACTTATCTTCAAATCGCCTTTCTGAAAATACATTGGTCTAGGCTCGCAGCTTTCCGGCAACTTCTTAAAACCGTTGTCGATAAAAAACTTTTCCAAATCTTTCTATAGCTAATTGCCTTGAAATACAAGTAAAAACCCATTATACTCAAACTATGTCG
>CAUTOX010000062.1:0-12892 GCA_963539665.1 uncultured Treponema sp. | reverse complement strand
TGTTCTTTTGTGATTACGGATTGTTTTGGGCCATGGATTTTCATATATATTTTTACTGACCATTGGCCCCCCCCCCCCCCCGTAAAAAATGCTGCGCCTCCGTAGCTTTTGTTTCTTTGTTCTGCGGCAAAAGCTGATTGCTTTGATGCAGCGCGCATTGGAACAGCGCGTTCTCTGCCTGCGTTCATTGCAGAAAAAAATCGGAGATGATATTTTATATTACGGAGGAACTATATGACCTTACGATCTACGATGACTTCATTTGCCGTTACGCTGGTTGGCGTGGCGGTTTTAACTGCGCTCGGTTTTTCTTTGATTTCCATGCGGTCAAACATTGAAAATCAATTTTACAAAAATACCGATGCAATCCTTGCTAATGCGTCAATCGACTTGCAGTCAGACTTGCTGTTCGGTTATGCGCGTTCCGATGCATGGGCGAACAATCCGCTTGTTGCAGAGTGGCTGCTTGCCGGAGAGCCTGAAGGCGATGACAAGCAGATCGTCATGAACCGGCTGGTCGAATTATCAAAGGAAGAAAACGTAATTGCCGCGTGGGTTACCAGCGCGCTCTCCGAATCTCATTATATGACCGGCGCAAATCATGCCATTCAGTTTTCCCGCTTGATGCGGAGCGTTCCGGCCGATTCGTGGTTTTACAATTCGCTCAATATCAGCGACCGCATCAGCTTCAACATCAATCCGAGTAAGGAAACCGGCATCACGGGCTTGTGGATTAACGCAAAGGTGCTCGATTCGGGCGGCAAGACGCTTGCCATTGCGGGAATCGGGCTGAATCTGGATAAGGCCGTCGAAAAGGTAAAGAGCCTTGCGCCGTCGCCGCATTCGGTTTTGCTGCTGGTTGATATGCACGGCTCTGTCGTTATTTCTTCTGGCGACGATGAGTTCGGCTCCAACGTGCAGGCGCGGATGTCCTCCGCAACGTCTCCTGCGGCAGGTTTTCCGAATATCAAAACATGGCAGGCGCCAGCCGCCGGCGGCAAAATGGTGTACGCGGAGCGGCAGATTAGTTCTATGCCGTATAAAATGGTTTTCATTGCGCCGCTCAATGATTTTGTGCCGAATCTTTGGGCAGTCGCCAAAGGTTCCATTTTAATTACCATTGTCATCATGCTTTTGACGGTTGTTTTGATTTGGTTCGGCGTGCAGCGGCTTAGCGAGCGGATCAATCTGTTCCATTCTTCTTTTCAGGGGATTGCTGCCGGAGACTTTACCATCAAAGCGCCTGTCCAAAACGATGAGCTTGGCAAAATCGGCGAATACTTGAACTTGATGGCGAAAGCGATGTGCGAGTCCTTTTCAACTTTCAAAGAAGAAATCGGCAGCATGAAAAAGCTTGTTGCCGATCTTTTGTCTCATGTAACCCAAACGGCGGGAGCGGTTACGTCGGTTACGAGAAATATTACGGGCGTGCAAAAGGAAACGGAGGAGCAGGTAAAAAGCGCGACGGATACGATGGCGGTTGTTGAGCGGATTATCGGCATTATCGAGCGGCTCAACAGCAGCATCGAAAAACAGGCGGACAACGTGGCGCAGTCTTCTGCCGCGATTGAGCAGATGACGGCGAATATCGCCTCGATAACCAAATCGCTTGAAAAGAGCGATGCGATGACGAAGGAGCTTGCGCAGGCGACGGCGGAAGGCAAAAAGACGCTCATGACATCCAATGAGGTGAATAAGCGGATTGCCGAAGAGTCCGGCGGTTTAATTGAAGCGAGTAATGTCATTCAGAATATTGCAAGTCAAACGAACCTGCTTGCGATGAATGCGGCCATCGAAGCGGCGCACGCAGGAGAAGCGGGCAAGGGATTTGCCGTTGTTGCCGATGAGATTCGGAAACTTGCCGAAGAATCGAGCGCGCAGGGCAAGACGATTACCAATACGCTCAAGTCGCTCAGCGATGAGATTGCGCTTTTGTCGTCCTCTGCAAAGACGGTCGAAGATAAATTCAACATCATTCAATCGCTGTCCGAAAATGTGCGCGGCATGAGTACGGAATTGACTGCGGCCATGCGGGAGCAGGAGAACGGCAGCCGCGAAGTCCTTGCGGCCATCCGGAACATTAGCTCCATTACGCAGGAAGTTAAAGACGGTTCGAGCCAAATGCTTGGCGGCGGAAAAGAAGTCGCCCGCGAAATGCGCAAGCTCGATACGCTGACGGCCGCCATCAAAAAGAACATGGGCGCAATGTCAAATGACGTGTCGAACATCAACGCCGCCATTCAGCAAGTCAGCAGCATCACCACAAAAAACAAAGATAGCATCGATAATCTTTCAAGCGAAGTGGAAAAGTTTAAGGTGTAATTTCTAGTGGGTAGTTGGTAATTATTGCCGTCGGAGATGTTTTTTCCGGCGGCTTTTTTTATGCGGCGGGAAAGCGTACGTGCGCCGTCCCGAAAAGCGGCGGGGCGGCCTGTGTGAATTTCTCCGTAAAGATGCTGGCTATCGTACAGGCCGCTCCAGTTTTGCGAGTGCGAAACTGGCTGGAATCTCGCAGCAAGCGAGCGGGAGTATGCGTTTTTAGGATAGAATGGTGTGGCCAACCGACGCAAACTTTCTAACGGGTTGGATTTGCTGGGGGGCGCTCTGCTTCGTTTTTGCGCGTTTTCCGAGCGGCAAAACTGAGGGATGGGGAACGCCTGTACATTTTTTAGTCGCAATCTTTCCCATCCGCTGACTTGCTCATGTTTTTTCAATTGAGCATGAACAAAAATACATTTATATTTATCGTATGACAAACATAGATTTTTTGATTATCGGCGCGGGCGCGGCTGGGTTGACTGCGGCCTTATACGGAGCGCGGTCGCGGCTTTCGACTGTCGTGATTGACGGGGCGGGCTCCGGCGGGCAGGCGTTGCAGATTGCGGATTTGGAAAATTATCCGGGCGTTTTTCCGGCAGTGAACGGCTATGAGCTTGCCGCCAAAATGCAGGCTCAGGCGGAAGCGTTCGGCGCAAAAGTCGTGCAGACGAATGCGCTTTCGCTTGAAAAAAAGCCGGATGCGTTTATTGTTGCAACGGAAGCGGAAACCTACGCAGCAGGGGCCGTGCTCATCGCAACCGGAGCGGAACACCGGATGCTCGGCGTGCCGGGAGAGAAGGAACTGGCGGGGCGCGGCGTTTCGTATTGCGCGGTGTGCGACGGGCCGTTTTTCCGCAACAAGAAAATTGTTGTAGTCGGCGGCGGGGATTCCGCCTGCACGGAAGCGCTCTATCTTTCAGAAATTGCGGAAAATGTCGTTCTGGTGCATCGGCGGGACATGCTCCGCGCGCAACAAGTGAGCATCGACAGAATCAATGCGAGCGGCAAAATTTCGGTTGAATACAATACGGCCGTCAAAGAAATTAAGGCGGGGGCGAACGGCGCTGTCGGCTCCGTGCTGCTTGAAAATCGCACGGACGGCGCAGTCAAAGAGATTGCGGCGAATGGGGTTTTCGTGTTTGTGGGCATGAAGCCGCGTACCGATTTGGTTAAAGATGTCGAAAAAGATGAGGCCGGCTACATTAAGACGGATGAGCGTATGCGCACTTCCATAGAAGGGCTGTTTGCCGCAGGCGATATACGCGCAAAACCGCTCCGCCAGCTCATTACGGCTGCAAGCGACGGCGCGATTGCAGCGTTTGCCGCAGAAAAATACCTTGCAGGGCTTACGCGCGGCGAAAAATGAAAAAAGCCGCAGCCCTCGCATTTATCTTACTGTGCGGCATTGCGTTTCGCGCTCAATCGAACGCGGCCGCTCATGCACTCGATTTCTGGAGCGATGCGCCGCACGGCGAACTTGCCGCAGCGCTTACGGAACAGATGACCGATACGGAGCTTTTGTCGCAGATTCTCATGTTCGGATGGGCGGGCGCGGAACCGAATGAGCTGCTGTATCAGTGGGTTTCGCGGGGGCTTGGGAACATCAAGGTCTTCGGCTGGAATACGGAAAATTTGCGCCTTTTAGCAGAGACAATCGGGGCGCTGCAAAAGGCTGCGGCGCACCGCCGCTTTAAGATTCCGCTTTTTGTTGCCACCGATCAAGAAGGCGGATGGATACGGCACGTAAAAGGCGAAACGTCCATTACGCCGGGCAACATGGCGATCGGCGCTTCCGGTTATCCGGCGGACGCATGGTACAGCGCCTATTACATTTGCCGGGAACTCCGTGCGCTCGGCATCAACATGAATTTTGCCCCGACGCTCGATCTGTTTACCAACCCCCATTCAACGATTATCGGCATCCGCTCGTTCGGCGATGATCCTGCACAGGCGGGGCGGCTCGGAGCTGCGTTTGCGGCGGGGAGTAGGGCTGCGGGCATCATTCCGACGGCAAAGCATTTTCCCGGACACGGCAGCACACGCTTTGATTCGCACGTCCGCCTTCCTGTCATCGACATTGACGCGGAAACTTTTGAAAATCGCGAGCTGCATCCCTTCAAAACGCTCATCGAGGAAAAGATTCCCGCTATCATGTCGGGGCACTTGAGCTTTCCCCAAATCGATTCGAGCGGGGCGCCGGCATCTCTTTCAAAATACGTGCTGACGGAATTACTCCGCGGGCAACTTGGATTTGAAGGCCTCATCATCACCGATGATATTATGATGAACGGGGACATTTTGTTTGCCGGATCGGTAAGCCGCGCCGTCAGGCTGGCGATTGAAGCGGGAAACGACATCATTATTTCGTCTGCGCTCGCAAAAACTGATGACGCATTGTGGACGGCAAACCTTGCGCTCATGGAGACGGATGCGGCGTTCCGTGCGCGGGTAAAAGATGCCGCGTGCCGGGTGATTGCGGCAAAACTCGACTATTTTAAAAGCGAAAATCCCGCGCCGCTTGAACCGGACTCTTCCGCGCTTGACCGGTGTATTCCCGACAAGGATGGACAGCGCTTCTTCCTTGAACAGGCCTCTCGGTCAATCACGGTGTACAAACAAACGGCGCTTCCTTTGACGGCGGAGCAGGCGGGGCGCGTCCTCTTGGCGGGGGCTTTGCCGAAATTCTTTGAAGAAGGCAAAAAACGCTACCGGAACAGCGGAGAATTTCACTTTAGCTACGATCCAGGGCCGAAAGAGACCGCGTGGATGTGCAGCCATATTTTAGATGTTGCCACAGGTTATGATGCAGTCGTCGTCTGCGTTGCAAATCCGAGCAGCGCAACGATTGCACAGACGCTGAAAATGTCCGGAAAAAAAGTTGCCGCGCTTTCCATCATGTCGCCGCTTCCGGCGTTCGCTTTGGACTGGGCGGATGAGATTCTGCTTGGCTACAGCTATTCGCCGCACACATTCAACGCGCTCTTCGGCGCCCTTGCCGGAGAATACGATGCCGCCGGCACGCTGCCCTTTACCGAAAGAAAAAAATAATCGCTTCCGGCAAAACGTACGCAAACGAGCGACCGAGTTAAATTTCCACGATACCGTTCGTCTCGCTTGTAAGAAGCAAAAAAATCATCAAAAAAATCGTCCTTCCCCCTTTGATAGACTAGGGGAGAGGGGGCGTATTCGGGCAATTCCGATTGGCAAAGGGGTTTTGCTATGAAAAAGTATTTAGTGGTTTTGATTAAGGTTTGCTTCTTGACCGGAACAGGCAGTGCGGGCGCATTTACACAAAGCGCGCGCAAAGCAAATCCCGCATCGGATTTTGAGGATGACTTAAATGCCGCCGGCGACTAACTGAATAGGAAGGAATGCAAAGGCGGATCGGCAAATGGTGTTATTCCTTCGGAGATAGGGGCTTTTCTGTATAGATAATTGCCTTGAAATACACATGGCGTATGGCAGAGATTAAAGACTGCGGGCGCTTGATTGTGCGCAAGAAGGGCGCACGTTGGCACAGGCTGCGGCAGTATTTAAAGTAAATATCGGTACGCTCCATTGCTTGGAAAAGGCGATACGAGGCAACCGGCGAGGTGAAAACGCACCCCCGCCCGCCTACGCGCGCGTAAAGACCTGTTCAATAACTCCGTTGGCGAACAGGTCTACGAGTTCTAAATCGCGTTGCAAGAAAACCAGTTCAGAAACGGATGTTTCCGAACTGATTTTATGTTCGGGCAGCCGGAATACGAAGCGTCCGCCAAGTCCGCCGTAATAATTTCCGTAGCCGCAAAGTTCCAAAATGTTACGCTCGACACCCGCAAAAACTACGTCGCATCCGCTGCGGCATAGTTGTGCTGACTACGGCGCAGCGCGGCTTTTTTAGCATCGTATCGCTTGCCTCTGGCATCGTAAAACTGTTGCCGCGGCGGATGTTGCGTCGCCCCAAAAGCCTTTCGTAAAATGATACTTTTTAAGCGACTTGAGCGCCTCTTCTCCGATAACGGCATCCGTGCGTATTTGATTTTGCCGCCCGCAATGAACGCGCGAAAGCCCAATGAAGAAGTCGCGCCGCGTGCGCACAGCATTTTGTAACAAAAACCGCTTTCCGCGCGGTAATAAAATCAATGATAAGACCGATCGGCGTTCCCGCATCAATAGAGCGTCTGCGTAACGCGCAATCGCCGTTTTTTCTTCCGCCAGCGTTGCGCTCGTGTGGAATCCGTGTTGTCGCGCGGCGTAAAAAGCATACTTTTGCAATCGCCCTGCCGAATACTTTGGGAACTTTGCCGGCAGACGTAAGAGCGGTCAATGCCGTCCTATTGTCGATTCTTACGATTCATGCGGCTCCGTAAGCTCCTGCACCGTTACAGCCGCTTCGTTCCTATACTATGGAAGTATTTTATTCAGTCGTTCTTCCAAATCCCCGTTTTGCCTCCTCTCACTGTTACGCGCTTCCTGATGCGTAAGTGAAGTATACAGGTCAATATGAGCGCAGTTAATCACAAAAGCGCAAAACAGGTTCTAAAAGGGGAAACGAAGCAAAAAAAGCAATGGAGAAAGGACGCGGTAAAATACAAGTTCTTGCTGAAAACATGGTTTGATTTAGCTCTGCTTTTCAATACTCGCCATTCGACTGCTTTCCAAAACAAAATGGGACTGGATGCATCGGCGGGAAGTCCGCACAACCGCTTGCGCGCACATTCCCTTGTAAAAACCCGAAAATCCGTATAGTATGGCGGCATGAAGAATGTCGTTATAGTCACACCGGCGCCAATGTTCCTCGAATTCCTTAAGGATAAACTTGCAGAGGAAAATATTGGACTTACCGTAGCCCTTGAAAAGTACGATGCCATAGTAAAGATGGATTCGCTGCTTCCGGAACTTACTGTAATGGATTTGAACGAGCAGGACAGCTTTACTTCCATTGTGCGCCTGCTGCAAAAAATCAAGGAGGATCCGAACGCATCGCGCATTCCGCTTATTGCGGTTGGGCCGATTCGGGAGCGCAATGAAATTGCAGTTTTTGCAAAGTACGGTCTCCGCAAATATTTTGTGAAGCCGATTAAATTCGATGTGTTTTTTGAATCGATCGGGCACATTCTGCATACCACTTTTTCTATGGATACAACGCCGTGCGTGCTCGATCTGCACCGGAACGGCAAAATTATTTTCGTTGAGGTTGCGCAAGGCCTGAATCGGGAAAAGATTCAGCTGCTCAAATACCGCTTAAATGAAATGATTGATACGCAGCAATTGACTGCTCCGAAAGTCATTTTGATGTTATCGAACCTCGATTTAACATTCGTTGATGGACTCTACATCGAACTGTTGATTGACAGTCTTCTTTCAAATCAGCAGGTTCACGTGCAAAATATCAAAATCCTTTCGTTCAGCGCATTTGTGAAGGAGCTTATTGCGGGGCACGAAAATTATAACGGCATAGAAGTTTCAACAGATCTTTCAAGCGTACTTAATTCGATTATGGGGGGAGCGGCGAATTCGCAGGTGCAGGAATTAATTTCCGATAATATTCTTGCATCATCGGAAACGGCGGCGGACGGCTCTATCGAAATCCGCTTTTCTTCCGATGTGGGGGGAGGCGGCAAGCAAGTCGCAAATGCAGCGAGCGCAAACCAAAAGCCGTGCGTTGCGCTCGTTGACGATGATATTGTCAGTACGAATCTGCTTGCCTCAGCATTCCGCGCGGCAAATTTTGATTGCCTTTGCTACACGACGGGAACTCAATTCATTGCCGACTTTAACCGGCACACCTACAATGTTATCATCCTTGACATTATGATGCCCGGCATATCGGGATTCGATACGCTCAATCGGCTTAAAGCGTTGCCGTCTGCGCCGCCGGTCATTGTGTATTCGCAGGGACTGCAACGGGAGTGGGTGATACAGGCGCTGTCGTGCGGCGCGAAGCACTATTTTATCAAGCCGCAAAAGCCGGCCCTGCTTGTGGAAAAGGCGCGGGAGCTTATCAATGCAAACGGATAGCTCGCAGGAGCTATCGAACGACATATTCATTGCGAACACTGTTCACGAAATCCGGACGCCGGTGCAGACCATTATCGGGGCGCTTGATCTTCTTTCAGATACTGCCCTCGACAATGAACAGTGCGAATACGTACATCAAATCCGGCTCAGTTCGGACATTTTACTGAATCTAGTTAATGACATTCTCGACCTGTCAAAGCTCAAATCGAACCGCATGACAATCGAAAATATTGCGTTCGACATTCATGAGCTGACGGAACGCACCGTGCGCCTTATCAGTATTGAGGCGTTTGCTAAAAATATTGAAGTTATCACTGACATCGATTACGCGCTGCCGCCGCTCATCATGGGAGACCCTACCCGGACGCAGCAGGTGCTCATCAACCTTTTGAAAAATGCCGTTAAATTCACGCAGCGCGGATACATTCACATTGAACTGACGCGGCATACGGATGAGCAGCTGTGCTTTAAGATTACGGACAGCGGCATCGGCATTCCGCAAAACAAACGGGAAAAACTGTTCAACACGTATTATCAGGCGGACGCATCGACGGCGCGGAAGTACGGCGGCACGGGGCTTGGGCTTGCCATTTGCCGCGCAATCGTGAGCGCAATGGGGGGAGACATCGGCGTTGATTCCAATCCCTACGGCGGCTGCATATTTTGGTTTACCATGCCGTTTCGCAATCCCTGTGCGCCGACGCAAAAAACGTACACGCTGCCGCTTCCGGCACAAACGCGCATTTTGATTGTCGATGATAGCCCGCTTACGGCGAATAGCATTAAAAATATGCTCAATGCGGCGGGGCTGTCCCATGTTCAGACATCAACTCATCCGGGCGAGGCGCTTTTAAAGCTCGTGTATGCGGAAAAAATGGGGATGCCGACGAATATTGTTTTTATCGATATGCAAATGCCCGTAATGGATGGCTGGCAGCTCGCCAGTGAAATAAAAAACACGCCTGCTCTGCGGAACTGTACGCTGTATATGCTTGTGCCTGAAGGAAAGATGGGCAGCGAGGCGAAAATGAAATGCCTCGACTGGTTTAAAGGCTACCTGCATAAGCCGGTGCGCTTTGACAGTCTGCGGCGAATGCTGTACGAGGCGGCAGTTCCTTCAGAAAACATGAAAACCGGAGCGAGCGTTGCGGGGCAGATGCCGCTGCCTCCGTTGCAAACGGCCGCCGCCGCTATTCCCAAGGGAATTCCGATTCTTGTTGCAGAAGATCATCCGGTAAACCGGAGCATCCTTTCCGCCGTTTTGAAAAAAATCGGCTGCACGGTGTTTGAGGCGGAAAACGGGGCGGCCGCGCTGGAGCGCATACGGGAACATCCTTGTGTGCAGATGATTTTTATGGATATTCAAATGCCGGTGATGAATGGGATTGAAGCGACCGAACAGCTCCGGAATAACCGGTATTCGGGGATCATCATTGCGTGTACGGCAAATAACGAAAATAATTTTTTCAAATATCAAAAAAGCGGCGTGAACGACATTCTGCCCAAGCCGTTTAAGCGAGAAAGCGTAAAACTCCTGCTTGAAAAGTGGCTGCCGGTCATGGAGCTGCCGTCGGCTCCGCAAAGCGTGCGAATGACATCGGAGATGGTATCTGACACGGAGCTTTGGGATACGGCGGATTTTGAAGACACCATCGGCGGCGACCGTGCGCTCGGCGAACAGATTTTGTCGGATTACGCAGCGCAGACAGCGGCTTTGATTTCGGATGTAAAAGATGCGCTTGCCGCAAAGGATTTCAAACGGCTCGATGCAGATGCGCACACCATCAAGGGGAGTTCTGCCGCCGTATCTGCCGGCCGGCTTCAGAAAATCGGGGACGCGCTCGGAAATGCAGCAAAGGCAGGCGATTCCGCGTCCCTTTCCGAAGGTATTCAGGAAATTGAAAAGCAATTCGAACTTTTTTTGCTGCAAATCGGAACGTGGAAGCAGCGAGGAACGCGGGAATGTTCTTAGAATATGTTTGGAGTCAGTCTTATAAGGTGAATGGCTCCAAAGGTTAATATCACGGAACTCTGCATTATAATATAAGGAGAGCAAGGCTATTTGGAGGCAATCTTCGCGTCTGTCGCACAGATGTCGTTTATGAACAAGAGGCATCTTCTTTACTTTTATAATGTCTGAGAAGTCAACGTGCTTAAGAATGTTCAAAGCAATTTTTATTAATACTGATATATTTGCAGCCGCATTATCTTTGCGTAGAAGGCAATAATCTTCATAAAGAATCGCGTCAAGCGCCCTGTGCAGATTATTTTCTATACTCCAATGCGCCCTCATTGTCAAAGCTGCCTTTTGCACATCTTTAAGCGAGGTAAAAAATATCGTTGCTCAACCAACTTTTTCCCCAGTTTTCTTTATCGTTCATTCGCATCTGATCATGCCAACGGCATTGAGTTTGTTCCATTGAGCTTTTTCAGCAAGCCAACCGCGATTCGTACACAGATAACATTCACGCTTTTCAATTCTACTGTGTCCAATTTCAATATCATATTCAAGATGTTGAATTTTGTACTGTTCAAAGCGCTGTTTATCAAACAGATGGTCAAAAAAGTCTTTTACGTCGTTGTGGATCGATTGCTGATTTCCTTTCAGTGAAATGACATAATCCGCTTTCTTTTCTGCAATTTTCTTCTGGCATCCCATTGCGTCGATGGTAATGATTAGCCCTTTTATGTCTAAGAACCAGTTTTGAGTCTTATATAAACGATTATTACAACGGTTAATATTATAGATTGCACGGCGCTAATTAACCTTACACTTTTTGTTTTTCCAAAGAAACGGCTGTTTCAAGCGAAACAAAGCTTTATTTTACGTCTCATTGATTGGAAAAGACCTGAAATATATGAAAATTATTCCGTTTAACCAGTCTAAATTAGCTACAATCGAAGACTTTAAACAGGTTCTAACAAATTCAAAAGTTCAGGAATGGCGGTGATTTCATTTGATTTTTCTTCCGTTTTTACCTGACCAAAGCACACACCCGGTGAATGCGACCTGAGTCGAAACAATATGCATTGCTTTATGTGCTGTTTTTTCTTCGTCCGACGATGCGTATTCACTGTGCCTGATAGTTTTTCCGTCAATTGCTTTTCCCTTCGTTTTCTCCAAGCTTAAGTGCAAATGTTTCTCGTGCATATGCGATGAATACCCTTTCAAACTCTTTTGCCTCAATTCGTGCAAGCACCCTCAAAATCGGGTCGCTACTTGGTATGCTGTTTTCCAGTTTCAGGTATTTTGGAGCATATCCTCGCTCAGTTCAGCATAAAACAGTAGGCTCTTGACTAGCATCTCAGCAAAGGGAGGCTATAAGTCATTATGTATCGTAGATTTAGTGCAACAAAAATAAACAAAATAATTTTATGTTTTTGCGGAGAGCATATAGCTAATTGCCTTGAATACAAATACCCCCCATTATACTCAAGCTATGTCGTATGATAGAGATTTAAGACTACGGGTGCTTGAATATGTAAAAGAACACGGAAATCAATTTTTGGGAAATTATTATTGTCATTGAATGAGTTATGACATTTTTAGAAAAAATTACAATTTTTTTTGAGTATTTTATGGATATTCCGACTTTAAAACCTGTAAAATGATTAAAATTGAGTTCAATAAACAGATAATAGACAGATGTGATTCAAAAATTGATTTCCGTGGCAAAAGAAGACCACACATTGACACAGGCTGCGACAGTGTTCAAAATAAATATCAGCACAATTATTGCTTGGAAAAGGCGATATGAGGCAACCGGCAACTTGAAAACGCAAATCCGCTGTCCGGTTAACAAGAAAATCATCCCCGAAAAACACGACATGTTCAATAACATTAAACATGTCTACGAGTTATAAATTCTACAAATAGCACGATTTAGAACATCGCATTGCAAGGTAATCAGTTCCAAAACGGAAGTTTCCGAACTGGTTTAATCGCAAATATGTTAAAGCGCATCCCGATGCCTACCTCAAAGAAATCGCGGAAGCCTTCGGCTGTCATTCATATTCCGTACTGAAACGGCTGAGAAAATACAGGTTACGCGAAAAAAAGAGCACATTTTACAAAGAACAAGCCCCCAAACAAGTAGAGGTGTATTTAGAAAAAATCAAAGACATTCCCAAAGAAAAGCTCGTATATATCGATGAAACCGGTCTCCAGACGCAAATGTACCGCCAATATGCGCGCAGTAAACGAGGAAAACGGGTCAATATTCGTATCAGCGGCAAGCGGCATAGTCGAATTGGGCTTGTTGCGGCGTTATGTGAAGGCGCTTTGCTTGCTCCGCACACCTACAGCGGAACGATGAAAGCATCAGTGTTCGAAGACTGGTTTGAAGAGGATTTGTTAAAGAAGCTGCCAAAGGATCATGTTATCATCATGGACAATGCGGCGTCTCATAAAAAAGAAGTCTTGTATCAAATTGCAAAAAAATACTCGAAGGAACTGATTTTCCTACTGCCGTATTCACCTGAATACATCCTAGTGAGCACAAGCGGGGCGCGTTGAAGCGAAATGTTGCTGGCTGCGTTCATCTATATGGCTCCGTTTCCCAGGCCCTGG
>CAUTOX010000061.1:0-12928 GCA_963539665.1 uncultured Treponema sp. | reverse complement strand
CGTAAAAAATATACTGCAAAAGGTATAACACCCGCTTCAACCTGACATTGCCTTTACGGCAATGCAGGTTAAGCGGATGTTCTCTTGCGTCCCGCCCTTCCGGCTTATGGAAGATTCAAGCGGACGCCGATGGAAAATACAATTCCATCGTTTAGTTCAAAATATTCTTTTTGCGTCTGTCCAGCGGAGCTTTTTACAAAATGCGCATTATTGAGCATATTGTCCACGCGCCCGTAGAGTTCTATTCGGTCGCGCCACAACTTTTTTTCAATCCCCGTACTGAACATCAAATAATCCGACGAAAACGTATGGTCTTCGGCAGAAATAAGGCTCGGCGAATGCCATTCCGCGCTTGCATTGATGCGCGTTTCGATGACAGGAATCATGTAGAAGCCCGACACGGAAACGGCATGAGGAAGACGCAGCGGCAAATCCTGCCATGTTTCCTTGCTTCGGCTGTATTCTTTTGCGCCCGTATACGCATAGCTCGCCTTTGCGCCGAAGCGGATGCCGCTGATAGAAAGCGACGCATCGCCGCCGTAGGTAATGGCCTTATCGATGTTCACGTAGGTGCGCGTGTAATAGATGCCTTTGGAACCGGTAATTTTGTTATCAATGAGGTTGTGGACGTAATTGAAATAGCCCGCGGCGGAAATTTTTATGCCGCTATTGATTCTTTGCTCAACGCCTGCGTTAAACCCGTGCGACGTTTCCGGTTTGAGGTTCGGGTTCCCGTACAAGATAAAGTTGCCTTCGCCGCCGGTGTAGCCATGAATAAAAATCCAGTGCTTTTGCTTGAGCGATGGCGTTTTGTAGCCCATCCCGTAAGAGAAGCGGAACGCCGTCTGTTCAAATGGGTTGTAGCGCATACTGAGCTTTGGCGTACACTGAAAGAGGGGCGGCGTACCGTCAAGCGGGGGCGATACGTCAAGACGCACCCCCGGCACAATAAAAAAGACATCAAGCGCACCGATGTTTATCGTGTCCTGCGTAAAAAAACTCAGCAGGAGCTGCTTCTTCCGCGTTTCGAACGCATCGCCGTCCATCGTTTGAAAATTCCCGTTGAATCCGGCCAACGCCGTATGCGTAAAATTCGGCTCCCACGTAAGGCGCACTTCATTTTCGCTGTCGATGGAGCTTGCATCGGTCTCTCGATTCGAGCGGTAAATCTTATTTTCAAATTCAGTATCGAGCAGATACGATTTGACCGTTGCAAAGCCGGACAAAATAAGCGTATCGGCGATGGCTTTTTCGCCGGTAAGCGCCCCTTCCAATCGGGAGGATTGATACTTTATCTGCTCGTAGGGCGTCGTATTCGCTTTCTGCCGGGCATCGGAAAATAAAAAAGACGAACCCACTTTTCCGCCGCTGCCCGCATAATCGACATTCGCCCGCACAAAGCCCAGCTGCATAAACGGCGAAAGGTAGCGATTGACTCTTCCGGCAAGCGCGGTATTCCGCTCTTCCGTTTTGCCGTGCGTCCAATCAAAGGAGCCGGATGCCCCCGCCGAAAATCCGCCGCGCGTAAACGCAATATGCGCTGCGCTGTAGTTCCGGATATTGCTCGAAAACTCTTCAACAAGCCGCCCATGCGCTTTCAGTTTTTGGTCTTTCTTCGCCTTATTTTTCTTGGTAATGATGTTTACAACGCCGCCCATTGCATCCGAACCGTACAAGGCAGATGATGCTCCCCGCACAATTTCGATATGGTCAATATCTTCTACGGGAATCTGCTGCACGGCAACCGCCCCGCCGATGTCGCCGGAAACGGCAATCCCGTCAATCATAATTTTTACGTAGTCGCTGTCAAAGCCTTGCATACTGATCGAATCGGCCGGATGTCCGCCGACAGCAATGCCGGGTATGCCCTTCACGGCTTCCGCAAGATTTTTTGCGCCGCTTTTTTCTATTTCCTCTCCCGTAATAACTTGCACCTTTTCTACGGCGGTCGCTTCGTTCTCTTCGATTTTAGAGCCGCTTACAACAATGACCGCAGGTTCTTCGGCAAAAAGCGTATGTGCTGCCGCCAAAAGCGCGGTAAAAACTAAAATCCGTTTATGCATCGTTTTATCCTTATTTAGATCCGCCCTTCACCGCACTGCCGGAGCCGCTTGCAAAATTGCGCCCCGCCCGCCTGCACCCTCTGCCGAATGTTCCCAATCCAAGGCGCGTGCGGAGCTGCGGAGAGAATTCAATACTTTTTCGGAGGATTGAATCCGTTGCCGTCATCAGGATCAAAAACGTAGTCTTTGCTGCTTTTCGGCATTTGAGTACTAACGGCATTCATCGCATGCACAGAAATCATACAGGAAAACGCCCCATCCTCGCCGCGCGTAAAAGTTGCCGTATTCCTTGGCGAGTTCCGCGCAAAATCGTTCTTATGATAGGTGCGGCAGACCCATTTGGAAGGCGGCTGCTTTTCCCACACCATGTTGACGTAATACGCGCTCATCGGAATTGAATATGAAGTAAACGATTCTGCATTGCAGACAATCCGCATCCGATACGGCGCTGTTTCAAAATTGAGCGTTCCCTTGTAGGTGCCGTAGACTTTTTTTAGTTCCTCCGCAAGCTCTGCGGGAACAGCCGGCTTATCGTATTCAATTTTAATGCGGAGCGTATATGGTTGAACAGAGCCGTCTGCCGCAACAACTTTATATTCTTTGTCAAAAATAAAGAGATCCGTCAATGCGCCGCTTTTTACTTCCTTTGTGCCGAAATACAGCTTTGCGCCGTTGCTGACCGTAAAAGCCGCCGTAAACTTGCGATTTGCCTTCGAATTTGGATCCTGATACGCCTTAGCTGGAACGGTTACGGTAACGGTCTTTTTGTCAATCTTTCCGACAATATCCGCATCCAGCCACGTGTTCTTGCTTTTTTCAAATTTGAACGAAGTCAATTCCTTTGCCGATGACCGACTTTCTTCCGGAGGATTTTGTTTACAGCCCGAAAGAGTCGTAAATGCAGCCGCCGCACATAAAATGGCAGGCAGCAATGTCCGATGTATCGTGTTTTTCATGAGTTACTCCAAAAAAGACGGCCGCTTTCATTTGCGACCGTCTTGCTCTCCGATGTACAGTGCGCTCTATTGGATAGCCGCCAAGATTGCATCACATCCATTTTGGAGAGAGCAGCTTCGGGGCGGACGAATCGTTTTTGTCATATTTATAGCCACCGCCTTCAAGGGCATCCGGTTCCTTGCCTTTCTCAAACGGCCCTGCCTTCAGGTTCATCGGAACAATGTATTGCCAGAGCGGCTTCTTTTCTCCGGCGCTAAAGCGCAGAATGACCTTTCTGCCCTCTTGGGCATAATCTGCGTCGTCGCTGTAGTACGCCGTGCACGCCCATTGCGCATTGCCAAGTTTACTCCACCGGATATTCGTGTACCCAAAGCTCATGGACGTTGAGCACACCAGCATCTTGCTATCGCGGAGCGAGATAAAATTATCTTTTTTGCCGTCCATCCAATATGTTCCGTACAATTTTTTAATTTCCTCTTGTTCCTTTGCCGAATACTTCGCAAATTCTTTTTCTTCGGCAGCAGCAGGCAGAAAATTTTCCTGCTTCTTTTCATTTTGCGGCTCGGACGGTTTTTCTTCAGGCGCGCTATCTTGGCATCCGCACAAAAGCGCCAAAACTGCGCAGCCGCACACAATGCCAAGCATTCTATGGGAACCTCTAAAAACTTCAGTTTTTAGAGGTAACTTTGAAAATGCGATGTTGTAACTCGCGATAATCCAGCGAGTTACAACTCGGCGTAATCTCGAAAAAATCGCAAAAAGCGAGTTTTTCGAGATGCCCCTATTCTTTTTCATTTTATATTCCTTAGGAAAAGATTCCTGACAAACAAATTAAGGTTCGGGCGATAAAGCGCGTTTATTCCGCCGCACAACAAACAACCGGCCGCCGGCAGTATAAGGCTTTCGGCGGCCCGTTATGCGACTTTAAAGATGGTAGGAAACCGCCTTATAGCCGCTTTCTTTTGTCCAGACAAATGTTGTTGCGTCTTTTTCCGCAGTTACATTACTCCCCATGATGTTGGTCGTAACGAACAATTTTCCGCCTTTTTCGGTAAAGTTATAGCCGCCTTTGCCGTAGAGATTTTTAATGTGCGGCATCTTCTGTCCTTTTCTTGTGCTATACGTAGTGCAGGTGTAAGCGCCCGCGCCAATTTTTTCCCACTCAATATTTCCGTAGTCCATGCTCATGGTTTTTGAAAAAAGCGTTACCTTTTCGGCTTCAAGGACAATGATGACATCGCCCAAGCCCTTGATTGTCCCGCTGTACGAACCGAAATATTTTTTTACTTCATCCGTCGATGCCGTTGGGTAGTCAACTTCAACCGCAACATTATACGTGCTTTTAGCGCCGTCTTCCGCCGTTACCGTAACATCGATGCCATTTTTCAGGTCAGAAAAATCCGCAGGCGTTTTTCCACTTTCAATTTTTGTTCCGCCGATAGAAACTGATGCCCCGGTGCTGACGAGGAAAGTCGGCTTTAAGGCTTTCATTGTTGCCTCTGTAGTACCGATTGGTAATTTGATAAAGATAACAAGGCGTTCGGCTCCTGTTTGTCTGTCCCTTACCTTTCCGATAAGCCCTTTCACATCTTCGGTTAATGCCGTATTTACAGCTTTCAGGAAACTAAATTCCGTTATTTTCGGAGGTTCTTTAACAGAAACGGCATATACTTGTTTAGAGCCATCTTCCGCCATTACGGTATACTTTACAATGTTGGTAAAGTCATTTTCAGTTTTTCCGCTTTCCTGCGCCGCATTTTCAACAAAAACACGCGCCCCGGCGCTTACCGTAAAACTTGCTTTTAACTTTTTTACGTCCGTTCCACTTGGTACAACAAGATTAATGACTTTTGCAAGCTCATTTATAGCACCATCCACATCTGCCTTAAAGCCGGCATTGTTCGCTTTCTGGAAACTAAATTTCGTCAGCTGCTTTGCAGAGGATGCCCCCCCCCCCCCCCCATTAGGGTCATTTGTACATCCAGAGAGAAAAGCAAGGGCAGCTCCTGCACAAGCTGCCGCTATAAAGCTGGTTGTTATGCGTCTTAATACATTCTTTTTCATTTCAAAAACTCCTATAAATTTTCGTGTTTTCAGAAAATAGACGGTAGCTACCCATCTCATTTCTGTCTGCCCCGCAGTTTTTGGGCAGTAAAGACAACATGTTGCATTGGTTAGCATGAGCTAACTAATTGGCGAAAGTATATACTTTATTTGATTGTTTTATGCAAGCGGTTCACAAAAAATAGAACGGAAGACAAAACAGCGGAATTGCAGAGGACGCGGATGGGACAGAGCAAGATGGCGTAAAACAAAAATAAAACTCGGACAAATGCGCGGTAAAAAACAAAGCCGCAGAAAAAAGGCCTGTGCTTCCGCAACACCAAAATGCTTCACTTGGCATCGGAGCATCATAATCGCAGCCTCATATCCATGCTGAAACTTAAAACGTGCCTTTAACATATAAAAAAACAGACTAAAAGCCGTTTTATATTTGCTTTTAGTCTGCTCTTCTACTTTGCTTGATCGTATGTATTAATGCTTTTTCTGGAAGCGTTTCAACATGGCGACTGCGTTACGCTTCCCATTGAACACAAAGCCGCCGTCCCAGTATTCAAGCGCGGCAAACAAGGCATTGCCGCCATCATTTGGTTCGGATTCCTGTGAACGATATGAGACATAATTTGAAAGAAGTGAATAATTTTGTTCATGCAGCGCATCAAGGCGTTTCCGATTAAATTCGTTCCATTTTTCAAGGTCTTTGAATCCCTCGCCTTCATCTTGCACAATAACATGAGCGTGCGTCGAACTAAATGAATACCACACGGTAACCTTTTTATTTATATCACAATGATTTCCGTGCTTGACAGCATTTTTGATAACTTCACTTATCTGCTGTTCAAGTAAATTCAAATCATTAATATCCGCCGGCGCCGACTGTACAATTAAAAGCGTAAAATATCTTATTTGCCGGAAATCAGAAGGAAAATCCTTCCTTAACATATTGGTTTTATCGAATAATGGGTCGTTGTCATCTGAACGTAATTCTTTTATTTCTGTATCCATACAATAGGTCTCCTATGCACATCATTTATAATAAAACTTATAGATAAAAACTGCCTGCACTGGTTCGTGTTAAGATCATAAAATCCATACAGGCATATAAAATTTCTTAAATGCAAGAAATAGGCCGCGGATTCGCTAATCTTTCAAAATCGCCAGCGCTTCTTCAACACTATTAGCAATCGGGAAAAATCCCATGAGTTTAGTTAATTCAATAACTTTCTTTACCGAACCATGAATATTTGAAATTGCAAGTTTAAGATTAAGCTTCTTTACGGTAGAACAAATATAAATAAGCGCGCCAATTCCCGATGAATCTATGTAATCAACTTGTTCTAAATTAATGATAAAAAGACCAACGCTTTTCTCGATCATTTTCATCACCAACTCTTTAAGTTTATAAGAGTTATAGAGATCCATCTCGCCATTTACATCAATAATATAAACATCCCCATTCTTTCGTATCTTAAGTTCCATAGCAAAGCTCCTTAACCTTGTATTTTTACAACCAGAAGAGTCTGGTCATCATATTGTTGCGCATCGCCGCAGAATTTCTTAACATTATCTTTTAACTTTCCTGCAATACTTTTGCCGTCTAGATTTGCATTTGCTTTGAGCGTATTTAAAAGATTATCGAACGAATATTGAATGCCGTCATCATTAAGGCATTCCGTTACTCCGTCCGTACAGCTTACAAGAACATCTCCTATATCTAAAGAAAGATCAATATCGCTGTACTTCGCCGTCTTTTCGACACCGATAGGTTCCGAATCCATCGAAATCTTCTTTATGCTATCATCCTTTGCAGAATATAAAACGACAGGATTTATACCGCACGTTGCAACTTGCGCCGTCTTATCGATACTGTTGTAATTTATTAACGCAATACTTGCAAAATGATCAATTCCGCCTTTTTCCGAACACACCGCTTGATTTATCCACTCAAGAAGCGTTGCCATACTTTGATTTGTGTTTGCAACAAGGCGCAGCATCGCTTTTATCATTATCATCATAACAAGCGAATGCATACCTTTACCAGCAACATCTGCAACAACAAATATAATTCTATCTTTTCTTGATGGAATTATGTCATAATAGTCGCCGCATACATTTTCGACAGCCGATGTAAACTTTCCAATAGATAAACCGCCTAAAACCGGCATTTTCTCAGGCAGCAACGATTTTTGGAATTTTACGGCAATATCGCCTTCTTTTGACATTTCCGCATGTTCCGCATAGGAAATAAAACTGCTTACCGGCGACAACACTACTGATGCAGCATCCGCAATAACTTTCGCCGCTTCAAATTCTTCGGTTGAAAAAGGAGCTGTACCAAATTGCTTTGCAAGGCACACTAAAACGGCAGGCTGCCCATTCCGCGCAATCGGAATGAATGCGCACGGCCCAATCCGTAAAAAATCTTCCGGCCCATTTTGATAGATGCGGCTGTCTTTCATCGGCGCCGTAATATTGACCGGCCGGCCAGCCGTAAGCATTGCGCCGAATATGTTCCCCTCCTGCGAAAACTCGGCAAACTTGAAATTCGTTGAAACCCGCAAGGGCTTATGCGGTAAGTCATCCGGTAATTTGTATGGCGGCGGAAAATTTCCGGTTACAGACTTCACTGACAGCACATTTTCATAATCATCGAGCACAAGAATCGCGCAACCATCCGCTTTAGTATTTTCTGTCATGAGTTTATCGAGGTACTCAACGAAGGCCGCCGAAACATCTTCCGCCCGAAAAAAATCGGAAGCCTTTGCCATAAACTTCCGATTTATAGCAAGCGTTGATTTAAATCGCCGTTCCGCTTCGTCAATCGCCGAAAGCTCCTCTCCCGAAACCGCCGCAGCGCCTTGTATTCCGGACGCATTGTATACGCGCTTCATTGGTTCGAGCAACGCAATGACGATAACATACGCAAGCAGCAGCAATTCCGTTAGAATGATTATGATAACCATATAGAATAGCTGTCGGTTATAATAAGTGAAAATTAATCCTCCGACAAAAATAAGCGCGGCAGGATAAAATATGAAGTTTATTTTTCCGGTGTTTCGAATTTTTATTAATAATAAGAGAAGGAGCAGTATAATCCCGATAAATGACGCAATTAAAAGCGGAGGCCCTACAAATGTATCAAGTGAATCCAAAATTATTTGCTCCAGAATGATTTTTTGAAAATCCTTGTGATTCTAGCATTGAAATATTTGACCGTCAAGTTTTTAGGGAAATATTACAGGGCGCAACCAATAAAATATACTGTCGCCAAAATAAAGAAAAGGCTTCTTTAATATTGCAGCCGCCCATAAACATCAGCCAAGAAGCTGCCGGTTGCGGCAGCCGCAACACGAATGATGCAACTCGTCAGCAAGATACCCGCGTTCTTGCAGCGGAATCCGTCAACGCCCGCGGCAGGCTTTACTCATCTTGGTTCTGGAAGGGGCGCGGGAAACAGACAGCAATGCGGACACCCCACAACCACAGCGACATCGGCCAAGAAGCTGCAAGTTACCGCAGCCGCAACACGAATGATGCAACTCGTCAGCAAGATACCCGCGTTCTTGCAGCGGAATCCGTCAACGTCTGCGGCAGGCTTTACTCATCTTGGTTCAGGAACCGGCGCAGGAAACGGACAGCAATGCGGACACCCCACAACCACAGCGACACCAGCCAAGAAGTTGCCGGTCGCCGCAGCCGCAACACGAATGATGCCACTCGTCAGCAAGATAGCCGCGTTCTTGCAGCGGAATCCGTCAACGTCTGCGGCAGGCTTTACTCATCTTGGGTGAGGCTCCGGCGCGGGGGCGGCCAGCAATACGGGCAACCTGCAAACATCTACGACATCAGCCAAGAAGCTGCCGGTTGCCGTAACCGCAACACGAATGATGCAACTCGCCAGCAAGCCGCCCGCGTTCTTGCAGCGGAATCCGTCAACGTCCGCGGCTGGCGGCGTAATGGGTACTTCAACTTGTATCGGTCTGCCGCCAGCTTGCAGTTTTGCCGTTGGCAAAACTGTATAAAAAATCTGTATCCAGATGGTGTAAGCCTTGCAAGCGCAGTGCGGCAACTCGAATGATGCAACTTCACATCAAGCCGCTCGCGGTCTTGCTGCAAAATCCGTCAACGCCCGCGGCCGACTTTATTCATCTTGGTTCTGGAAGGGGGCGCGGGGAGCGGACAGCAATGCGGACAACCTGTAACCGACAGCGACACCAGCTAAGAGGCTGCCGGTCGCCGCAGCCGCAACACGAATGATGCCACTCGCGATCAAGATACCCGCGTTCTTGCAACGGAATCCAATATCGCCCGCGACAGGCTTTACTCATCTTGGCTGAGGCTCCGCCGCGGGGAGCGGACAGCAATGCGGGCAACCTGCAAATGACAGCGACACCAGCTAAGAGGCTGCCGGTCGCCGCAGGCGCAACACGAATGATGCAACTCGCCAGCAAGCTGTTCACGTTCTTGCTGCGGAATCCAATATCGTCTGCGGCAGGGCTTTACTCATTTTGGCTCAGGAACCGGCGCGGGAAACAGACAGCAATGCGGGCAGCTGGTAAACGCCGGCGACGCCAGTTACGAGGATGCCGCCCATGCCGAGTTCAAGCGGCAGCGCGATGTCCATATCGTAGCGGTCGCCGATGCAAAGGCATTCGTCAGGTTGCGCGCCGGTCGTTTGCGCGGCGAGCAGGAAGGGGGCGGGAGCGGGCTTGGATTGGCCGCAGGTGTCAAGGCCGATAATGTCGGGAATGAGCGCATCAACTCCCAGCGCGGCAAGCGTTTTCCTCGCCGGAAGTACCGGATTATTGGTAACGCAAATGAGCGCATAATTTTTCTTGAGTTCGGCGAGCGTTTGAATAAGCCGTTCGTCTTTTTTTAGAAAGCGATCCGGAAACAAGAGCGTCCGGCGCATTTCAATGCTTTCTTCGATAGACACGCCGAAATGCGTAAAAGCGTTGCCGAGGCTTATTTTTTTTCCGCCGTGCGCTGCGCTCCACTTTTTCCGAAAATCATTAATCATTGTCCGTGCCGCATCCTCCGCTATTCTGCGTTGTTTTGCAAATCGCCGGATTTGCACATCAACTTGCTCGAACGCATACGCATCGTTCGTATACAGCGTTGAATCAATATCGAAGATGATTGCTTTGAGGTTTTCGGGGATTTTGTAAATGGTCATCGTTTTTTGCGCCGATGGAATGTACGTGCAGTTTGGCCGAACGAGCGCTTCAGCCGCAGCCGTTAGCGATGCATACTGCCCCAGCGCGGTTTGCGCAATAACCGCATTGCCCAGCAGCTCCGCATCAGCCAGCGGGTACACGGCAAGCGCCATGCCGGTTTTGTCCGCTTTTTCCTGCATCCACCGCGCATTCTTTGCCTGTCCGCCGGCAACCGCCATCGTATTATCCATCGGAAGGCCGTTTGCATCGGCGGCGGCACGTAATCGGCATAGGGCATCCCGAACATTTTCCGTTATGCCGCGTAAAATTGCAGCGCCTTCGCCTTCCGGTTCGTCAAAACAGGCATCAACGAGTTGCCGGTACGCTATTTTTCGGCCTTCTTCCTGCTCTCGCCGCTGTTTGTACGCTGCAAAAAGCGAGCCGCTCCTTCCGCTGACGGACGCAATGTTCCACAAGCCTTCGATAACGGACGGCAGCGTCAATAAGCCCTCCGCAAAAATCGGCCGGTCGGCGCACAGATTGAGGCCTTCGCTTGAACCGGCGCAATCGCAGACTTTGCCCGCCTGTAGCGTGTTCGTGCCGATCATGGCGGAAATAAAATCGGGGCCGCCGCAGATGACGGCAACGCTCTTATCTAAATGGAGCTGGCAGGCCGCGTCAGGACGGAGCGTTCCTGCATTGTATCCGAGCGGTACAAAGGCAGGAAGCTTTTCGTGCGGAATCTGCCGCGCATCAAGTTCGTCGTCCGTCCAGTACGCGCCGATAAAACGCGCTTCCGGCAACACGGTAACTGCTGTTCCGGTGAGCGCGTAAATCAAAAACTCCGGGCCGGAAAGCAAAAAATCCGTTTGCTTCCAGTCTTCGGCGCAGCGTTCTTGAAAGGTCTTGATGCGGGGAATAAAAAGCGATGTAGTGTGTTGCGGCGAAAGATGAGCGGTAACCGGCTCGTTCCACAGCAGCGTTCGTCCGTTCTGCGCAACGAGCGTCGGCCCGTTTCCAGAAATGCAAACAGCCTCTACATCCGTCAAGTGCTCCCTCATATCGTCAGCCGCCCTTTTGAGCGCGGAAAACCATTCGTTCGCAATGAACGTCGGATTATCGACTGGAAGCGGCTGCAAGGAAAATGCGACAGGCTCTCCGTCCGCCCGTATGATTCCCGCTTTGAGCGCGGTCGTTCCGATGTCGGCAGAGAGAATGCTGCCCATTAGTTTCGGTCGGCTTCGCTTGGGCCGTTTTCCTGCGCTTGTTTTACAATCTTTTCTATTATATTGCGGTTATCCAGCAAGTCGCCGATGGACTGGTTGTAATGGATGCGGGTAATGACATTTGCAAACAAGCAGCTGACATCGGTGTTGATGTACCATTCCTTTGTCAAAAGCTCTTCGTGGTACACGGCGTTCGTTCCGATGATGCGGTAAAAAAAGCCTTGCCGATATGCGTCGTCGAAAAGCTGCACCGCATTTCCGGTAAAAAACGGCAGACTGATTGCCGCAATCACTTTCGTCGCGCCCTGCTCTTTCAGGAATGTCATCGCCTTGAGCAGCGTGCCGCCCGTCCCGAGCATATCATCTGCAAGGAAGGCGACTTTTCCCCGCACATCGCCGAGCAGTTTGACGGATTTTATGTTAGTTTTCTGCGCATTCTGCGTAACGATTGAATAATCCCGCTCCTTATAAATCATTGCAAGCGGAATCTTGAGGCCGGATGCATAGAATTTATTACGGTCGATTGCGCCGGTATCGGGACTAACAACGACCATATCCTCCGCTTTGCCTGTCAAATCGACAATCTTACTGAGCTCGCGGATGATTTGGAAACTTGCATGGAGGTTTTCAAGATTGATGGTATTGAAGGCATTGATAATTTCGCGGGAATGGATGTCGAGCGTGATGATGCGCTTAACGCCGAGCATTTCATATATATGCCCGAGCATACTGGCCGTCAAGCCTTCGCGCCCTTTCTTTTTGTGCTGCCGACTGTACGGATAAACCGGAACAACCAGCGAGATATTCGCAACGCCGGCCTGCCGCACCGCATCGATAGTTACCATCAGCGACATCACATGATCGTTTACGGAAAGGCGCAACTTGTTTTCCCCATCATTGAGCGAAATTTCTTCGTGGTTTTCAACGTCTTGGAAGATAAAGACATCTTTTCCGCGTATCGACTCAAGAATTTCGGTTTTAAATTCGCCGTTTGCAAAGTAGGTAAAGCGTGTTTTTATCTTAAAGGACGGCGGCCGATATTTGTCCACCGCGCCGCGCAAAATCATATCGGAAGTTTCGATGTCATTTCTTAAATTGATTTTTTTGATTATATCGTTTTTATCCAGCTCGTAACGTTTGGAAATTACATCATTTTTGAGTGTGAAACGATGTTTGTACATACGTTTTAAGTGCGCGATGACAGCGTCCGCAAACACTTCGCTGCCCGGACAGGCGATAACCGCCAAATCAGTCGGTTCTGAATACGGCATTTTCAAACCCCTTACAGTCGAAAGTGCCGCATACTACCACATTTCGATTTTATGAACAATATTCTTTCTGGATTTAAGGCATGGAGCGGGCGGGCGGGCGGAAAAATGGGCACGTAAATGGGGTAAGGGGTTTACCGCCCGCTTTGAACCGTTATCATAAAAGTGCAGACCTAAAAACCCGAAAAATAAAGAAA
>CAUTOX010000060.1:0-13231 GCA_963539665.1 uncultured Treponema sp. | reverse complement strand
ATATGATTCCGTTTCACAGGCTCTGGATGCCGTTTTAGAAGGCAATTAGCTATACTTGCTGTGTTATTCCGTCATCTTCTGTTGAAATTGCAGTGCCGCCGCGCAATTTGAAGACGAAAGACAGAACATAGTTAGTGTCGTTTTCTTCGTTTGGGACAAAGAGGCTTCTGAATTGAATTACAAACTTCTCCTGCGTCATAAAATCCCCGAATGCAAAGGTATCAACGCCGCTCACTATTGCTTCAATAAGACATTCGCGCTTCCGGTCTTTACCGTACAACTTGCTCACCAGGCGGACGCTGTCTACGTCATTAACAATGACCATTACGTTCTCTTTTTTTACGCCGTCAAATTCGCTTTTTATATAGTCGCAAAAACCTGAGAGGCTGCGGATTCTAAGCGTTTGGGCTCTCGGCGTGTAAAATACCGGCTCCATCTTACGCTCTGAAAAAGTCTGCCCGTCGATTTCTACCGTGCGATTTTGGGTGATAAGTTGTTCCAACTTCTCGATTGTCTGTACTTCCATGTTTAACTCCTTGCGCCACATTCCGGCATTTTGTAAATGCTTGGCGCGTTATCTGCGTCAAGTTCCGGTTGATTAAAATTGTCTTCGTATGCGGCCGGCTCGCTGTTTTCGTTAAGACTGATAAACATCATGCCGTCGCTCGATCTAACCGGTGCAAGTTTGCTTGAAACGTCAACTTTTGTAGTTGCCGTTTGGCGCGTCTTGTCCGGTTTGATAGACACTTTAATCGTGATTTCGCGCGTTGCGTCCGGCTTTACGTTGTCGTCTGCGATATTGCGCATGACTTTCGTAAACTCCTCATTGAACATATCAAGCACTGCGCCGTTTTGCAGACTTGATAAATCGACTTGCTTCATTTCTGCCCCCTTAAATGCAGTTGTTTATTTCAAGAAGATTGAGTGCTTCGGCTCCGCTTCTTGCGGTAAAGGCAATGCCGCCTTTTTTGTTGATGTCTTCAATTCGCGCCGCCTGCTCCGGCAATACGCGCCCGCCTACCGGTCTTTTGCATTCGATAGCAAGAAAACGCCCGCGATTGTCATAGCCCTCAAAGTCGAGCGTTCCCTTTTTTGCGCTTCGCACAAATCGGCGATTGTTACCTGCGCCTGTTATGAATGCGCCGGTGTTCAGCCGCTGGACTTCTAAGCCGGTTGCGTCGATTACCGCCTGCACTTCTTTTATGACCGCGCTTTCTTTGACGGTTTTTAGAATGTCGCGGCGGGCGGCTTCGGCTTTTGTTTTTACTGTTCTATTCATAGTGCGCCCCCAATTCGGCTATCGTCAGCTTTTCTAGTTTTAACTGGTAGCCTTCTGCTATGTTGTTGTGCATTCGTGCGCCCGAATAATCCTTTTCGCGATACGCTTGTATTGCCATGTTTTTCTGTCTGTCCCTCTGCATGATTAAGTATTCCCCTTTTGTCATTCCCGCCTCTTTGCCGGATTGCTCCGGCGGTTTTCTGTTCTTTGCTCATGGCAAAAAAGAAGCCCCCTCAAAAGAGTGTCCTGTCTTTTGAAGGGGCTAAGCCCGCTTTTACAAGTGGGGTTAGTCATGGACACCGAAACTAACGCCACTCATTTTTTCTACCGCGTTTACTACAGTTTCTGTAAGGCGGTATTTTTTTGTGTAGTTCTGGTGTGTGTAATTTGTTGGATTACTAGGAATTAAGGCAGCGTTGCTGTTTGGGATGCAAGTTTCAGAATGTGAAAACCGTCTTTGAAATAATCAGAGTACTGGCATAGAGCTTTGTTGCCGCTTGAAGCGATTCAGTGGTGTAACAAGTTTTGGAAATAAGCATACTCTATCTAGGCGGTCATCACTTCCGATAACCCCTAAAAGCACAGAGCCTGCATCAAAGCCTTTGCCCTGCGCACTGTCGGTATTTTTAACACTCTGCGAAACTGCTCTTGCAAGAGTTCCGCCCCTGTTCTATACGAGCCTGTCCAACTCTCTTTTTTAAGACTGATGTAAAAGAGCGGGATTTCCATCTTTGCTCATTCCAGATACTGAAATAGTAATAATGGCGCTCCTCTTTGGAAAAACTTCAGTTCCATGTTCAGGCAGCATACGCCATTGAAAACCGCTTTAGAGCAAATAGGGGATGGCGCAAAAGATTTCGTACGGGGCGACTTTGCAAGGAGCAGCCTTTTTCCGGCCGCTTTCTAATAATGAGCGGATATTTCCAAATTATTCTCTTGTTATTTCGCTCAGGCTTTTCTTTCTCAGGGCTTTGGTATAGCATTTTTCATAGACTTTAAACAGATTCTTAGAAAAAGGTAAAACGACTTCTTACGAAGCGCCGCCTGCGGCCTGCAAGGTAACGTAGGTTTTTCCGCTGCCGCCGTCTTCTGGCGGAGCAAAGGCGAACGATGCGACGGCAGGGCAGTTGGAAAGGTAATCGGTGAGCGCCTGCTGCAAGATTCCTTCGCCTTTTCCGTGAATGATGCTGAAATTGGTAAAATTGTGGAGCGTGCACAGGTCAAGCTGGCGCTCAAGCGCCCGTATCGCCTCATCAACGCGGAAGCCCAATACCCGAAGCTCAAATTCAGGCCGGGACTCGGGAAGGGCTGCGGCAAAATCGACAGAAAACGGCGGAATGCGCTCTCTCGCTTTCCCCTTAACCGGAATCAACTCTGACGCATTGACCGTCATCGTAATGCTGCCGAATAAAACTTCCCAGCAGTCATGCTCCGCCTTCCGGATGAGCGTTCCGCGCCGCTTTTTCTTTCCGTAGAGCGCATCTCCGCCGACAACAAGCGCGGCCGGCGTCGTATCGCGCACGGACGGCGGCGCAAGCGGAACAGCATTTTTGAGCGCATCGGCATTTTTGAGCCGCTTTTTCTTTGCATTCTTTGCGCGCATCTCCGTTTTAGCAGGCGGACGCAGCTCCAGCTGTTCTTTGGCGGCGGCAAGCTCTTTGCCCTCCGCTTCAAGCGCCGCCTGATTTTGCGCGGCAGTCTTTCCCAAATCGATGACAAACTGCGCCGCTGCCTTCGTTTTCTCTGGCGACAGCTCCCCTTCTTTGAGGCGGCGAACCAGATTTGCCAAATCTTTCCGTGCGTTGGAAAGAAAGTCATCTGCATCGCGCTGGCGTTCTTCCTTTAATTCGTGCTCCGCTTCCTTGACCGCAAGACTCCGCGCTTCAAGCCGCGCTTCCCGCTCAGCAATTGTGCGCTCCCGCTTTTCAAGCTCGGCACGAAGCGCATCCGCCGCCGCAAGTTTTTCCGTCAAACCTTTTATCAAAGCCGACACGTCAGCGCGGTCTCCTGCAATATAAGAACGCGCAGCCGCCACAATGCGCGGCGGAATTCCGCTTTGCTGCGCAATGTCAAGCGCGCGGCTTTCTCCGGTAACGCCCATCTGCAAGCGGTACGCCGGAGCGCGAGCGTCTTCATTGAATGCAACGCTTGCATTTACGCAAGCAGGAGAGGCGTAGCCGTAGTTTTTTATTGCGGCAAGGTGCGTCGTTACTAAAACAAAGGCATTTTTTTCGATGAGCGCATCGAGGACGGATAAGGAAATCGCCGCGCCCTCTTCCGGATCGGTGCCGCTGCCAAGTTCGTCAAGTATGACAAGCGAATCTTTTTGCGCCTCCGAGACGGCATAGGCGATATTTTTCATGTGGCCGCTAAAAGTCGAAAGCGCGTGTTCGAGAGACTGCGTATCCCCAATGTCGGCAAAGAGCGCGGAAAATACCGGAAGTCTGCTGCCTTCCGCCGCCGGAATCGGAAGCCCCGTTTGATTGAGCATTGCAAACAGCGCGACCGTTTTAACCGCCGCAGTTTTTCCGCCGGTGTTCGGGCCGGAAATAATGAGGACGCGCCGAGAATCGGGAAAGCGGATGTCAACCGGAACTGCCCGCTCGCCAAACAGCGGATGCCGCGCTTGCAAAAGCGTAAGCGGCGCGCCGGCGGCGTATTCTGCAAAAATCCCGTTTTGCGCCGCGCCCCACTTTGCGGCGGCAAGGGTGTAATCCAGTTCAGTCATAATTGCAAGCGCCGTATCAAAATCGCTGCAAAACGGCCGGAGCGTTTCGCTCAATTCAAAAAGCAGCCGCCGAATCTCCGCATTCAATTCCGCCTCTGCCGCTGCAACTTTGTTCGCACATTCAACCGCCGCCGCAGGTTCGATGAAAACCGTCATGCCGCTCTGCGAAACTTCATGCGCGATGCCGGAAATCGCCGACCGACGAGTAGCTTTTACGGCAAGGAGCTGCCGACCATTGCGGAGCGCAGGCACGGAAGACGATAGCGCCGATGCATATTTAGGATCGGAGGTAAACCGTTTGAGGATGCCGTTGATTTGCGCGTTGAGCGTCCGGATTTTCTTTCGGATTGCGCGGAGCGGCGGTAAATCGCGAAGCTGCCCGTCCGCATCGAGGACTGCAAACACAGCCTCCTCCGCCGCCGAAAGATCCGGAAGCGCATCGGTGCGCGCAAGAAGATTCCGTAGATCCAATTCCGCTTTTCGCGCAGAAATGAGCGCTTGCACGTGCGTCGCGCTTCCGCAAAAACGCCCGATTGCAAAAAGAGCTGCCTGCGGGAGCGTCCTGCCGCGCACACGAAGCGTGCGAAACGCGCCCTGCACCGGCGCCCACGAATAAAGCTTCGCCGCGCTCATCGCGTTAAGGCAGCGCGTCCATTCTTCTCCAAGCCCCTTCAAATAGGCAATCCGCTTTTTATCGGTGAGCGGTTGAGCGCCGAGCAAGGAAGCGCGCCCCTCTTCGCTTACGCAAAACGAAGCGGCGTCCTCCAAAATCTGTTCATAATCGAGCGTATGCAGCGTCTTTGTATCCATCGTCAATCGTCCCAGCTGCCGTCTTGCATTTGCTTCCGAATGCGAAACCAGCTGTCGTACCGTTCGCGCGAAACGCCGCCGTTCCTGACCGCGTCAGTAATGGCGCATCCCTTTTCGCCAGAATGCGAACAGGACATACCGAATGCGCAGCGGCCGACGAGCGGCTTTAATTCTCGGAAATAGAGCGCTAAATCCGCCGCATCGATGCCGTGCGTAACGAAGCGCCGAATTCCGGGCGTGTCGATAATCGAAGCCGCGCAACCGATTCGCCCGCCGGTCAAAGCCGAGTTGAGCGTCAGGCGGATGAGCGTTCCCTTCGTCGTCGTGTGGCTGCCGCGCCCATATTTTTTCGACAAACTTCCGGTTTTCAGCACGCACGAGTCGTCAAGCACATTGATGAGACTTGATTTTCCTACGCCCGACTGCCCAACGAGCACGCTCAAATGATTTTCAAGCAGCGCAGAAAGCTCCGTCATCCCCTCGCCCGTTTTTGCAGAAAGACGCAGCGTCCGGTAGCCGAGCCCCTCCCAAATGCACAGGCGCTCCTCCACAAACGTAAGCGGCTGTTCGTTTTCTTCCATTAAATCGTATTTATTGCAGATAATAACCGGATTGAGGTTGAGATATTCAATTTGCGCGAGGGCGCGGTCGATAAAGCGCGGACGGAAGGGCGGAAGGTCAGGAGATGTAACAAGCAGGATGAAATCGATATTCGAGGCCAGCAGCTGCGGACAGCGGCCTTTGACGTTCCAGCGGACAAAAGCGTTCTTGCGGGGAACGATGCCGGTAATCTGCGCCTTGTTTGTATCCAGCGCGTCCGCTTCAAGCTCCACCGTATCGCCGGGGGCCAGCGGATTATAATAGTGCACATCGGATTTGAGCACCTTGCCTTTGATGGAACACGTGCGCACCGCCTTGTCCGTACACTCGACCTCAAAAAAATTATTGCTGCCCGCAAGCACCGTTCCCTGCATGGCGCGATTATGGCTACAATTCAATTTTCTTGCAAGGACAGGAGCGGAGAAGGATGCATTTTATCTATAGGGAACCTCTAAAAACTTCAGTTTTTAGAGGTAACTTTGAAAATGCGATGTTGTAACTCGCGATAATCCAGCGAGTTACAACTCGTCGCAATCTCGAAAAAAAATCGCAAAAAGCAAGTTTTTCGAGATGCCCTATAGCCAATCGCATTGTTATCGAACGAGTTTATTAAGGTATCCTAGCGATTTAGCGGCGCCGAACGGTATAATGCTCCTCTAATGAATTGACGAATACGATGTTATCAACTATCATGAGCGATGTTATGGCATTGAGTATCGCAACAAACCAATTGATTAACAAATACTACGATTTGTATCGTGATCGGGAAATAATATTTACAAAAAATATTCTGCGATCGCTGCATCTTGATCCGCGGCAGGTTTACATAAAATGCGCCGGATCGCAGTGGCCGTGCATTCTCAACTCGACTTCTTTTCAAATGGCCAAAATAATCGTTGGGACTGCAAGCATGGCCTTTCAGCAAATCACAAAGAAAGATGCTCCGCCAGTGAATCTTCGGTATTTCTTTTTTGAACAGGACGATCAGCCGCTTATCTTTTTTGTCGCGACTCGCGTTACGGACGTATCTCCGTATATGAACTCAAAAGAGTTGGCTGTCATAACGCTCACCTTTACCCAGCGGCCGCCGGATGATTTGATCTTTAAGCTCGGTACCATGCTTGCCGCCAACGATAGTTTTGTGAGACGTAGCGAAGAGCGCATCCTCATAAATGAAACAACGCTCCGCAAGCTCAGGCTTGAAAAAAAGGAAACGACTGCATTCATCCAGAATGTACCGCGTCGCTGTATTTTATGGAACATTTCTTTTTCCGGCGCAAAAATTATTATCATGGGCGTCGCTAAGTTTATCGAAGGCAAAGCAATTATAATCCGCCTGACTTTTTCCGAACCGGATGAAACGATTGATATGAAAGGCACTATTGTTTCGGCAAGTAATGTTGAAGGCCGTACCGATTTGATTCAGGCAGGAATTAAATTTGATGCAAATCAAGTGCCGATGGCTTATAAAATTCGGATAAACGAATATTTAACAGCAAACCGCAAGGGCTTCCTTGCTGCCTCTTTGCGCAATCAGTGGGGAGAAGAAGAGGATCAGACTGTTGTAACGGAAGCTGCTGCCGCGGCGGAAGAGAAGTTAAGCATACTCGGTATGATTGACGAATAACCGCTCTATTGCTGAACGGTTGTGCGTTCTAGAAATAGAGCCGGCCGCCCTTTAGGGAAAACATCATGAACACAACAAATCCATTGGATTCAATCTATTTTATGCGTGTGCCGGAAGATTTTACGTTTTCCGCTCACGCATTCAAGATTGACCGCAGCATTCCGCTCCCGATTCAACAACGCACGGACGGAGCGGTAGCTGACGCGGAAATCTCTGCGGAGCAAATTCTTTCTGGCATTCTTCTCGTGCTTGCCTACGACCGGCATAACAATCATCTGGATTATTACCGCTCCATCATAAAAGTAGTGCGTCCCGACATTCAAAAGGAATTGACCGAAGCGGCAATCTTAAAAGCGAAGAATGAAGACTGGGAGCTTGCAGAAGAAATTTTTAGAGTGCTTATTGGGTTAGAACCTCAAAATCCGGCGACGGCATTAAACATGGCGCTGTTTTTGGATCAGCGGGCGGAATCGTACCGGCGTTCCGGCTTGCACGGAGATGCGGATGCGTATGACAATGATGCGCTGCATTTTTATAAAGAAGCGATGGCTGCTGAACCTGCGGTTCCCGATGCGTTTTTTAATTGTGCCTTCTTCTATTTGAAGCAATATAATTTTACGGAAGCGAAATCCTGTTTTGAAACCTATATTGCCCTCACCTGCGGCATGAGTGACGAGGAGCTTGGGGATAGCGGACTGTACAAGCAGGCGCGCGCCCAAGAAATGGTTGACCGAATAAATAATGAAAATATGGAAGATGCCGCCTTTATGACCGCCTACCAGTTTATTGCAAGCGGGCAGGAGGAAAAAGGCTTGGAAGCAATTCGGGCTTTTATTACGAAAAATCCCAAAATATGGAACGCATGGTTTTTGCTCGGCTGGGGGCTACGGCGGCTTGAACGCTGGGAAGATGCAACTAAGGCGTTTGAGAAAGCCTTGTCGCTTGGCGGAGGAGAAAATGCCGACACACGCAACGAACTTGCAATCTGCCTCATCGAAACCGGGAAACTAAAAGAAGCGAAGAAGGAGCTGTTGTCTGCGCTCTCGCTTGCGCCGGAAGACACAAAAATCATTTCAAATCTCGGTTATTGCTTTTTGCGGGAAGGAAACTGCGCTGAAGCGCAGAAATATTTTGCGGCAGTCTTAGAATACAGCCCGAATGACAAAATCGCTGCGGCCGAATTGCAAAAATTGGAATCGGCAGCATCAGAAATCGCCGAATAGCTTAACGCACCTTTTATCCGCTTATTTTTGTGAGATTGGATTAGTTGAAATCCAGTAAAATGGTATCGCCGGATCGGATATTTGATTTTGAAAACCAGCCTTGCGGCACTTCAAGCGCGTAACGGACGTAGCCCGTGCTCACGATGGAGGCAAGGCTATACGGAGTCATGTCAAAAATATCCTTTATCCGTCCATCGGAAGTAATATACGCAATGGAAAGCGGGGTCGGCGTATTTTTCATATAAAAAGAAAGAATCTGGTCGCTTTCAAATAAGAACAACATCCCCGTACCGTCGGGAATCTTTTTGCGCTCCATAAATCCGCGCTGCCGTTCCTGCATTGTCCGCGCCATTTCCGCCGTCAACATGACCTGCGTACCGTCCGCTCGAACCAGCGTCAGCCGCTTTGCTGCCAACCTATTTGCCCCGCACGAAAGAAATATCAGACAGGCGCACAACGTAACCGTCAGTTTCCGCATCGTCTAAAGTCCTTCCAAAAACATTTCCTGCGTTCTTTCTTTGCCAGAAGGCAACACAAGCGATTTACTCGTTAGCTCATCAAAAGTTTTCTGGTCAACGTACTTTAGCGTAAGCGGCCGTTCAAGACTCATCGCAGTGCTGCCGTCCTGCCAAACGGATTTTTCCGGCGTAACAGAAACCGGCTCTCCATATTTCTTGCAGAGCGCTGTAAACACACTGTAATGATCCATAACTTCCTGATTGATATTTATCGTGATGATGTACAGGCTGTCATTATAAAACTGGAACCAACACCGCTCCAAAAAGCCGAAAGCATGACCGGTAACGGCATCCGTTTCTATTAACGTGCGGTTTTCTCCCGGCAAAAGCGAAACGTCCCGATCCCCATGATAACCAAAATCGGTATTTGCTTTCAGCTGCTTTTTCGTCTGCTCGATATTCATCCCGAGAACAACGCCGCCGTAGCCCTTGCTGAGGGACTGCCCATATAATCCGCCCGCCAGTATACACACGGCAAGCAACAGTATCGGATTTTTTTTCATCAATTCGCCTGAGCCTTTAACCGGTCTTCTTTCCGCCGGTCTTCATTTCTGTAAAAGAGCGCCGCCTTTATCAGTTCTTGACAGCTCGGAATCACAATTTTCCCGCGAGAGATTTTGATGCATTTTTCGTTCTGCAGCTGAACCATCGCAACGCTCTGTTTTTCAAGCGGGATGCCGCACAAGTTAGCAACATCTTGCAGCGTCAAATCCGTCGTAACTTCGCCCGTATAATTCCGCGTCTTTTCTATTTGCAACGCAAGAATATCGACCATTTTATGCAGCGGGTCATTGAGGCACGCATTATCCAGCTGGCGATACATCGACCACATCCGCTCGGAAAGCGTCATCGTAAGGCGCGTAACCAATTGCGGCTGGCTGCTGACCATCTGGTCGAAGTTTTGGCGGTTGACGACCATTACGCGGCAGTCATCATGCGCGATTGCGCTTGCAGAACGCGGTTTATCTTCAAGCAGCGCCATCTCGCCAAACATGTCGCCGCGCTTTAGCATTGCAAGCGTTACTTCATTCCCATTAACCATTTTGGAAATGGCCACTTGCCCATCCTGAATGATAAACATATCCGGCCCGCTCTGGCTTTCCGAAAATATCATGCAGTCTTTCGGATAGGAGCGCACTGTATCCGCGCTCGGTTCAAAATGCACCGCGCTGGAAGTCGGCTTGAGCTTGATGAATCGCTGCTGCGCCAACGGTATATTGTTTCCTTTCGGGCATTCTTTCAAATACCGGTAATAGGCATACGTCGCAATGTCGCTGCTGCCGATGCTGTCGTAATACGCGGCGACTTCGAAAATATGCTCCGGCGTGTCGGCAGATACGTTATTGAGCGTCAACTTGGTAAGCTGTTCGTTCATCTTGCGCATTCTGGTTGCAAACGTTCGGATTATTTTCATTGCAACCGGAATGTTTTTTTCAATCAACTCCGGATATTGCTCCTTCTTTACGGATATACATTTCACATCGGTTTCGGCAATGACGCTTTCCACTTGCAGCCGTCCCGCCATGCAGGGAATAACGCCGACAAAGTCGCCGGGTCCCAGTATTTGGGAAGACAGATGATATGGATCGTTTGCCTTAAAACAGCGGACGCGACCGCTCTGGATGATGTAAAAGCGATGGTTATCTTCCTTGCCTTCTATGAGGAGATACGCGTCTTTTCTAAAGTTTACAAATGATAACTGTAACAAGCCCACACCGCCTTAAAACACTTGAATTAAAAGTATAATTAAGAATCTCATTTATCAAAGCCGAATCATTTTCGGAGCGAGCCGGATTTTACGGCTTCCCGCAAAAAATAATTTCAGGCTGCAAAATAAAATTCCCCGTTTCTTTTATTCTATTAACGATAAAATCAACGAGTTCCTTTACATCTTTTTGAGTTGCGCCGCCCGTATTAATAATTAAATTCCCATGCCACGGCGCAATTTGCGCTCCGCCAATCCGCATTCCGCACAATCCCGCATCATCTATGATTTTACCGGACGGCTTTCCGAACGCTCGGTTATTGCGGAAAACGCTTCCTGCGCTTGGAAATTTAAAATGCCCCCGCAAAACTCTTTCTTCCATGTAATGTGCGCACCGCTCGGCAATGGCCGACTTCTCTTCAGGCAAAAGCTGCGTCAGCGCAAAGACGGCGGAAAGAATAATGTTATTCGTATTTTGAAAAGGGGATATCTTGTAATCCCAGTCGCCGGGAGAGAATGCAAGCCGGTCATGACGCATTTCAGGCATCGTAAGAAAATCCGCGCACACGAACACGTCGCTGAATGAACGCTCAAAGCATCGCGCATTCATGTAGAGCGCCCCGCCGACCGTTCCGGGCAACCCCGAAAAAGTTTCCATGCCGCTCATGCAGTTTTCCGTACAAAATCCGACGAAATCCGCGACGGAAACGCCCGCTCCGCACTGCGCAAATACCGTATCCGCCCCGCCGTTGCCTGCATTCGTTCCGTAAAGCGGCCGCGCAATGCCGACTGCCTCCGCAAACGCCGCGCATTCTTCGCCCTCAATTTTTTTGATGGCGTTCAATGCGCGTGTCGAAATAACTGCGCCGTCAAATCCTTTGTCCGAGATAACGACATTCGTTGCGCCGCCTAGCACAAAGTACGGAATCTCTGCGGCTCTTAAAAACTCAAGCGCGAAAACCAAACTCCGCTCGTCCGCCGGCTCAAGAAAAAGCGGCGCATTCCCTCCAATTTGAAAGGATGTCCGTTCCCGCATCGGCTCATCAAAGCAGAGCCGCCCCGTAAATTTTTCCGTCAACTTGAATTTTCCCGCCGATTTCCGTATGCTGTCGCTGTTTTGCATATTCTTACTATAATATAATGCATGCCGAATTGCGAGCGCTTGAGCAAACCTCGCCCGCCGCAGCGACAGTCGGCAGGATTTTCGGAGGATTTCATGGCATTGAAGCTGTTTAACACTATGGGACGGGAATTACAGGAATTCATTCCCATCACGCCGGGTTTTGCAGGCTTCTACGGCTGCGGCCCGACCGTGTACAATTATGCGCATATCGGAAACCTGCGCGCCTATGTTTTCATCGACACGTTAAACAGAACCCTCTCCTATCTCGGCTACCGGAAAAAGCACGTCATGAACATCACCGACATCGGGCATCTTGCAGGCGACAGCGATGAGGGCGAAGACAAGATGCTCAAGACTGCGCGGGAGCGGCATCAGAGCGTCCTTGAAATTGCCGATTTTTACACCGAAGCGTTCTTCAAGGACATTGACCGGCTAAATATCGTGCGTCCCGACGTTGTATGCAAGGCGACCGAGCACGTTCCCGACATGATTGCGCTGATTCGGCGCATGGAAAAAAACGGGCATACCTACACGGCCGGCGGCAATTTGTATTTTGACGTTTCAACCTTTCCCGATTACGGACGGCTTGCCAACATCAAGCTCGACGAATTAAAAGCCGGCGCGCGCATTGCCGTCGATGCAAACAAACGCAATCCGTATGACTTTGCCCTGTGGTTCACTAAATCGAAATTCGAAAATCAAGCGCTCGTGTGGGATTCTCCGTGGGGAACGGGCTATCCCGGCTGGCACGTCGAATGCTCGGCGATGAGCATGAAGTACCTCGGCGAACATTTCGACATTCACACCGGCGGCATCGACCACATTCCGATTCACCACACCAACGAAATTGCGCAAAGCGAGGGCGCGACCGGAAAGAAATGGGTGAATTACTGGCTGCACAACGAGTTTTTAGTCATTCAAAAAGACAAATCGGAACACGTTGAAGAAAAAATGTCGAAATCGTCCGGTAATTTTCTCACCCTGCAATCGCTTGTCGATAAAGGCTACGCCCCGCTTGACTATCGGTTTTTCCTGCTCGGCGCCCATTACCGGAGCCAAGCGATGTTTAGCTGGAGCGCAATGGATTCTGCAAAGAACGCGCGGAAGGCGCTCAATCAGCGGATTGCAAAAATTCTTTCGAGCGCAGGGGGCAAGGCTGCGCCAGAGAACGCGCTGCCGGAAAAGGCTCTGACGCACCTTGAAAAGTTTACCGCTGCGCTTGAAAACGATCTTTCAACGCCGCAAGCCTTGGGCTGCCTACAGACTGCCGTAAAGGACGCGACGCTCCATCCGACGGAAACGCTTGCGGTCATTCGGAAAATGGACCGCGTTTTAGGCTTGAATTACGAAGCGGAAGCGGCAAAATTGAATGAGCCTGCGGCAATTTTTTCCGATAATACGAATGATGCGGAAGCGGAAGAAATCAACGCGCTTGTTGCAGAGCGGAGCGCGGCGAAGAAAAATAAAGATTTTCAAACTGCAGATAAAATACGCAACGACCTTGCGGCGCGAGGAATAACCATCATCGACACGCCGCAAGGGGCAATATGGAAGCGGAATTGATGCACGGAACTCAGTTTTTGCAAAAATTAGTATTGTCGTTGAATGGGCAATGGCA
>CAUTOX010000059.1:0-13286 GCA_963539665.1 uncultured Treponema sp. | reverse complement strand
TGCAGCAAATCAACAACGCAGTGCAGGAAGTCAACGACCTTGCGCGGAAGAACAAAGATAGTATTGAAGGGCTGGCCGCGGAGGTCGGAAAGTTTAAGGTATAAGGCGGGGGCGGACTGCAAGAATAGCACCGTTAAATTGATAATAAAACGTGCAGTCCGCTCCAGTTTGCCAGGCGGCAAACTGGCTAGGGGTAACGTGCGTGCGGACGGAAGAACGGGCACGTAAAGGATGGAGCGGCTCGTCCGTCCGCGACCAGTCTTGCAATGTCGGACAAGTTTTAAGCACGTTTGCTAATGGCAAACGTGTTAGGGCGAGGCGGACTGCAAGAATGGCACCGTTAAAGTGATAATAAAACGTGCAGTCCGCTCCTGTTTGCCATACGGCAAACAGGCTAGAGAAACGTAGCGGGAGGTCTGGCAGTTGTGTCGTTCAAGAGCCATTTTTACCGCCCGACGCAAACTGGCTAGCAACCCGCGGCAGGGGCATCTTGCTGGTTTGCGCTCCGTTTCGCTCTTGCCTGTTTTTGCCTACCGGCAAAAACAGGAGGCGGACGGTCGAGCTATTTAAGTCTGTAAAATACAATTTCCCCGTCCGCCCTCGCCCGGGCAAGCTGCAACAAGCTATGCGTATAGCTAATTGCCTTGAAATCCATTCAGAAAAGAATGTTTCGAATAGGAGGATTTATTTTTCATCTGAATACAATCCCATTGAACATACATGAAGCGCTTTTAAGCGGAATATTGCAAGTCAAATCCATCGTTACAGCTCCATCGCAGAGATACCTGATGCGGTTTTATAACATAAACCTGTTCGAAGCCGCCGTTATCGAACAGGTCTAATAATTAGCCATAACAATCGTTTGTATAAGACTCTAAACAGGGCTTCAGAAAGAAAAAGGAATGAGGCATAAATTGAACAAGCCGCGCAAAATCTTTATACTGCGGGACATGAGTACCCATAAAAAAATTGATGAGACGACGTTAAATAATCTTTTATATCTTTCCCGCCTTGCGCCGGAAAGTACGGACATTCAAACGCTCAAAGGGCAGGTTGACGAAATTGTCGCGTATTTTGAAATCCTGTCGAAATACGATGACAACGAAAATCCTTATGATGCCTACCCGTCAACCGAATCGGACAAGCTGCGCGATGATGCGGTTGGCGAAGGACTTACCGTTTCCGACGTGAAGCATGTTTCTGAAAATTTTATGGACGGTTATTTCCAAGTGCCGAAAGTGCTCGGCGAAGGCGCATAGTAGCGGACGCAGAGGCAGAAAACCGGTCCGCTTTTCTGTAATCCGCGCGGAAAAGCGGCTTTCTTCCATAACTATAGAGATCAATCGAGGCAATATGAAATACACGATACACGATATGCGCGCCGCGTTAGCCGAAGGCGCACTTACCAGTACGGAACTTGTAAAAAAATCGCTGGAAAACTTTGCAGCAGATACGAAGTCCGCGCTTCCCCTAAACGCTTTTCTTGAGCTGTATGCGGATGCGGAAGAAAAGGCTGCCCGCGCTGACGAGCTTATTGCAAAAGCGCGCACGGACGGAAAAGCTGCGCTCGAAGCGCTTTTTGCCCGCCTGCCGCTGTTGGGGGCGCCGTTTGCGGTCAAAGACAATATTTCCGTCAAGGGAAAGCGTTTAACCTGCGCTAGTAAGATTTTGGAAGGCTACGTTGCGCCCTATGATGCAACGGTCATCAGTCGGCTGGAAAAAGCGGGCGCCATTCCGCTTGGACGCTGCAACCAAGATGAGTTTGCTATGGGATCATCAACGGAATACTCCGTGTATGGAGCGACCCGCAATCCTATCAACCGCGCGTATGTTTCAGGTGGCTCATCCGGCGGGCCTGCGGCGGCGGTTGCGGCAAATCAAGCCTTGTTCGGACTGGGAACGGAAACGGGCGGCTCCGTCCGGCTTCCGGCAAGCTATTGCGGCATCTACGGCCTCAAGCCGACATACGGCGTACTGAGCCGCTGGGGAGTGGTCGCATACGGTTCGTCATTGGATCAAGTCGGCATTATGGCGCATACGCCGGAAGACATTGCGGCGACGCTTTCTGTCATGGCGGGAGCCGACGAGCGCGATGACACCAGCGCATCGCTTCCGGATGCGGAAAAGCTGCTGCATCTTGAACCGTACTCCGATTTTTCTTCGCTTAAAATTGCCATTCCCCGCCAGTTTATCGAAAGCGAAGGACTTTCCGCCGATGTCGGCATTGTCTTTGAGCAAACGCGCAAATGGTTTGAAGAGCAGGGGGCGCGAATCGACATTGTTGACTTACCGGCGCTCGATGCATCGATTGCAAGCTACTACGTCATTGCGCTCTCGGAGGCTGCATCAAACTTGAGCCGCTTTGACGGCATCCGCTATGGGCGGCGCGTTGATCCGGGCGAAGGTTACGACGAATTGTATGTGCGAACGAGAAGCGAAGGATTCGGCCCGGAAGTCAAGCGGCGCATTATCATCGGCAACTACGTTCTTTCAGAACAATTTTCCGGCGACACGTATAAAAAAGGCATGACAGTCCGCGCACGCATTCAACGAGAAATGGCGGAACTGTTCACGCAGTACGATATGGCGCTTTCCCCAACGTGTCCAACGCCGGCATTCAAACTTGGGCAGAAAATCGATAATCCGCTTGAAATGTATTTGAGCGATTTGTTTACGACATTCGTCAATCTGGCGCGCATTCCGTCGATTTCCGTTCCGGCAGGACACTCCGCAGGCGGCGGAATTGCAGCGGGGATTACGCAGGGCTACGGGGGAGCGTTTGCGGCGGCAGCAGCATCGGGGATAAGCGACAGTATGCCGGTCGGCGTACAGTTTGTCGGCCCGATGTTCAGCGAAGCGAAAATTTTACAGATTGCCGCAGCGTGGGAAGCGGCGCACCCCGGCTGCGGCTGCCCAATTCAAATCCGCTCATAGCCCCTGCCAAGAAACGGAATTTTCCAAAAAGGTTTAATACCGTTGCGGCTACCGCAGTTCGGCGTAGAGAGCGAAGAACAACGCAGACTGCGGCGATTCGCGATTGCAACTGCGCAAAAATAGCGGAATTGCCGCGGCGGGGCCTACGCAAGGCTACGATTGCAAAGGATGACGGGGCATTCTTTCGCCCTTTTCAATTTTTAATGCGCCGAGTACGGAACCAATGCTATCGCGCAAAATGATATCCGCGCAGCTGTCGGATGCCGTTGCGCTCTTGTTGATGAGAACAATGTATTTTCCAGAAAAATAATCGATTAAGCCTGCGGCAGGATAGACTACCAGCGATGTTCCCCCGATAATCAGCATATCGGCGGAAGCAAGCGCGTTTACCGCTCCCGTTATCGTCTTTCCGTCAAGGCCTTCTTCGTACAGTACCACGTCCGGCTTAACGACTGCGCCGCATTTTTTACAATGCGGAATGCCGCTTTCCGTCTCTGCGCTCTCCCGAATAAAATCGGGGCCGTAAAACTGTCCGCAGCCCATGCAAAAATTCCTGAGCGTACTTCCGTGCAGTTCAAATACGTTTTTACTCCCCGCTTCTTGATGCAACCCGTCAATATTCTGCGTGATAACTGCCTTCAACTTGCCGACTCTTTCCATTTCGGCAAGCGCACGATGCGCGGCGTTCGGCTTGATTCCAGAAAGGAGGAGCTTTTCGCGGTAGAAACGGTAAAACTCCTTCGTCTCCGCATCGAAAAAACTTCGGCTAATAATCCGCTCCGGCGGATACTGCCACTTTTGGGCATACAGCCCGTCTTGACTGCGGAAGTCGGGAATCCCGCTTTCAGTCGACACTCCCGCCCCGCCGAAAAACACAATCGATGTAGATTCATCATACATCCGCTGAAATTCTTTTATTAATATACGTGTTTCGCTCGTCTTCTCCGTAGCCATATCATCCTCCGTAAATTAAGTCTGCCGAACCATCCTATCCGCATTATTTTTCTAAGGCAAGCCGTAAACCTTTTTTTCAAGTGAAGGGAGTACAGGGCATCTGAAATGTGAAAGACCTGTCCGTACGTTTTCTGATTGCCAAACGACAAACTAAAAAGCTGACGGTAAAATTGTTAGCCTTTTTCGTTTCCGTTTTATTGCGCTCCCGCCTTTGGGAATTCCAGTTGATCGATCGAAATTTAACTTCGAGTTTTGGAAAAACTTGAAATTTTCCAATTTAAAAACACAGGTTTTGAAGGATTTGTGCAGGTGAAAGATATTAAAGTGGAGGGGAAACCGGTCGCATTCGCTGTTCCTGCAATGGATGCCGGCGCCGTATGCTGGTTTCCGTTTGAAATTTCGAAAGATTTGGCGAATAAAGAAATTGAGTTCTCATTTTGGCGGTCGAAGAAAAAGGGGCCGCTGGATGACTTTATTACAATCGAGCGCGTAAAGACGCTGCCGGGCGCATCGAAAGCAGGAAAAAACTTTCTCCGCATACGCAAAAGTAGCATTCGATAGCGGCTCGGGCTGCACTGAATGCCGCCCGATAGCTTTTTAATGGTTTTAGGGGGTACACGGTTTTCCGGCCCTGCGCGTTTTTTGTCTGGAACTGCGGTAAAAAGCTGCAAATGACTTTAAAGTATTTCTTCCGGAAAATCTTAACGGATTGGAGCCAGCGATTCTTCCATGCTCGTTATCTTCTGCCGTTCGGGTTACGGCAGCGGAACTGGAATCCATTTTTCGGTATTTGTCATACTCTGTTCGATAAGTCCGGGCTTGAGATTTTTTTGAGTAGTTTCGCCGAGCAGGTATTCTGCACCGTTTACGGCGATTTTTGCTCCGGGCGCCTGAATGTTCGCTCCGTATACGGCATGGCGGTATTCGTGCGACACGAAAAATGTCGTTTTTATTCCGCACTGCTCAAGCAAGATGCACATCAGCATACTCCGGCTGTCGCAGTCGCTTCCGGCTCCGGTCAGACAATCGACAACATTCGTAAAATCGGAATCTTCAAGGTTGCCGCGTTCATATTTGAATTGCTGGACGTAGTTGAGCAGGATTTCATTGAGCGCGGCCTCTGGATTTTTCGGATTTTTTTTGAGCGCATCGGGGAATATTGCCGTTTTTATGTCTGCTGCAGCCGTGGTTAGACGGCTGTAACCGTCGCGGAACAGCAAACGATAGTAACGCTGCCACGCTTCTTGCCACCGGGCGTTACCGGCATACAGTTTCAAAACGGCATATTCGCAGTCTACTACAAATTGCGCAGCCTCCGCCGCATCGCTGTCGATGCGCGTCAGAATCTTTTTCCCGTTTACCGAAAGCCGCGCCTGCTGCATCTCCTGTTCGGGAAATGCGTAATCTGTGATGATGCCGGGCATTCGCATTCCGTCTGAACCGATTGAAAGGGAGTTAAGTGTTGAAATGACGAATTGCGCGCACTCCCGCTTATATTCCGCCAGCGAATAGCACAGCAGCACGACTGTCATGTTGTGAATCGGAAGTTCGGCCGCAACGCCTCTGCCGGAGTAGGCTTTTCCGTTCAGCCGTATATCGAACTCGGAAATTGCGCTGGGAATGCCGCGCCAGTTGAACGCAACGACATCCGTTTTGCTTCCAAGCCGCTCAATTGCGCCGCCAAGCGCACTCATCGCATCCGGATAGCGGCTTTTATCGTACAGTCTGAGCGCGCATTGAACCGGCAGCCGGTCGTGTTCAAAAAGATATGACATTCCATCCGGCGTACTGCCGGTCGCGCGGTAGCCTTCCGGAATATCGAGCGCATAGCCAAACAGCGGATCGCTGATTTCCTCCGTATACGCCGATGCTGCGTAGGCGAGCAAAAAAAGCGCCGCAGCAACCATTCTAAAACATTTCATTTTTGTCATTTTCGTCCTCCCAATTTTCGCTGTTATGATGCGCGCCGTTTTGATGAATATGTGCTTATAGTATCGGAAGTTTCGGCCGAGCGCCTGCTATAAAAACGTGCATGAGGAAGCGTTCGTTACGAAATGCGTGTCGTTTTTGCCGCTCATTGCGTGCGTATTCGTTTCTTTATATAATCCGCCTATGAAATTGACGAAATATTGTGCGGCATATTGGGTAATCGCGTTGCTTACGCCCTTTTTTTTGGGAGCGCTGCCGTTTGTCTGTCTTTCGGAAGAAGAAACGGCTGACTTGAATGCGGGGAAGACGGTAGTCCGTTCGGTAAGCAAATATAAAAACTTGGCGCTTCAAAGCGATAATGCAGGCATTCAAAAGCTCCAGAAAGAAATCAAGGAGCTTAATCCGACGTATATCGCGGAGGTGATACAGGTAAAGCCGTACAAGGGAAATGAAGGGCTCCCAGATACGCTGCGTTCCGCGCTGGAAAATATTGAAGGCTATGCAGGAATTCAATACTGGTCGGCGCAGCATGAGCGTTATTACGATCTGTATTCGTCAGCAGCCCTAATCGATCGCGCTGTGCTGGGCGAAAATGCCGTGCAGTATCATGCAGACCTTAGCATGGAGCCGTTCGGCATCATCCATACGACAATCGGCATTGAGCAGACGGATGACTATCTGCTGTACACGTCGACCAATGATAATACGCTCAAATTTCATGGCCGCTTCAACTGCGTCAACAAACGCAACATGAAATCCATCCTCGCGCTTTTTCGCGACGGCGAGCGCTGGATTATCTACGGGGTCGGCGGCGTAAAAGCGGTACGCATCGCCATGGTCGAAAAACGGGTTGAAACATCGCTTGTCAACCGGATGCATACGTTTTACAATTTTATATATGCAAAGCTGTAAGGGCGAAGCAGGGGAGGGCGGGAGCAATTTTTTTGCAGCCCTCATTTGCTGTCCGCTCGCTTTGCTTTACCGAACAGAAGACCGGCCGGATTGATCTACGGAAAATTGCGTTTGTCTATAAAGTAACGCCTCCAAAACCGTGCATCGAGGTATAAAAGCCGCCCCACGAATAAAAAAATGCGACATTCCGATTGGCAAAAAAATCTTGTCCGGGCGTTTTTGATGCAGTATAATCCGCTGCATGAGCCTGTTCGATTGTTTCCGAACATGGGTAATGTTACAAAATGAGTTTCAACATGAACTTTTCTGCGATAAACTGCATCATCTTTAAAAATGGGGAGCTTTAGCTATGGACTTTATCAAAAAAAATTGGCTCGGTATGGCGATATGCTTTGCAATTGCGCTGCCTTCATGGTTTTTAGGCAAATGCGCGCCGCTCATTGGCGCGCCGGTTATTGCCATTGTCTGCGGCATGATTATAACGCTCTTTTGGAAAGATAAAGGCGCAGCTGATGTCGGTATTACATTCGTGTCAAAAAAGGTGCTGCAATGGGCGGTTGTGCTTTTAGGATTCGGCATGAACTACACGGTGATTTTAAAAACCGGCCGCCAGTCGCTTCCCATCATCGTGTGTACGATTGCAACGTCCTTGCTGCTCGCATTTATCTTGCAGCGGCTCATGAAAATCCAACCGAATATTTCAATTTTAGTCGGCGTCGGCTCTTCAATATGCGGCGGCTCGGCAGTTGCGGCAACCGCGCCGGTCATCGATGCGAACAACGAGGAAGTGGCGCAGGCAATTTCCGTTATCTTCTTTTTTAATGTGCTTGCCGCAATCATTTTTCCGATTTTCGGAAAGTTCGTCGGATTCGACACAACAAGCGGCGAGGCGTTCGGAATCTTTACTGGCACTGCCGTAAACGACACGTCTTCCGTTACCGCAGCCGCGTCAACGTGGGACGCGATGTGGAATTTAGGTTCGGCGACGGTGGATAAAGCGGTTACGGTCAAGTTGACGCGCACGTTGGCCATCATTCCAATCGCCTTCGTCCTTGCGCTCTTGCGCACCCGTGCCGCAAAAAAGCGCGGCGGCTCTGGCAAGCAAGTTGACATGAAAAAGATTTTTCCGTTTTTTATCCTTTATTTTATCGCCGCATCCCTGATTACAACCGTTGCGCTTAAATTCGGCGCGGATATTGCGCTCTTTAACCCGCTAAAAACGCTGAGTAAGTTCTTTATCGTGGCGGCGATGGCTGCCGTCGGCCTCAAGAGCAACATGGTAACGCTCGTCAAAACCGGCGGAAAACCGCTCATCTTGGGCGCTTGTTGCTGGATCGGCATCACGATAGTCAGCTTGCTGATGCAGTTTACCCTCATTCGCTAAACTTGCTCAAAAACTATAGGGAACCTCTAAAAACTACAGTTTTTAGAGGTAACTTTGAAAATGCGATGTTGTAACTCGCGATAATCCAGCGAGTTACAACTCGTCGCAATCTCGAAAAAATCGCAAAAAGCGAGTTTTTCGAGATGCCCTTTAGGTTCGTCTTTTTGTCCCTACATCTGCAATGCGGCGCGGGCAGCTTGCAGCGCGATTGCAGGGTGCTTGCGTTTTAGGCAGACGATTTTTGAAGGCGGAATGGCTGCTTGAAGCCTCGAAAACTAAACGCGGGATGCCGAAAGCTGTGCGAGCGCGCCGTTTTCCATAACGATGCGGGAAGCGCCGTCTGCATAAAAGACGGTTATCGTAGGATTTCTGACAACGCCGTCAAGATGGATGAGGCTCGGCGCATCATTATCGTAGTTTTCACCGATTGCAAAATGGCAGGTGCCGAATGCCTTTTCGTCTTCCAGCATCAAACCGGAAATGGTAGCCGCCGGATTCAACCCGATTCCCAGTTCTCCGATATTCCGCGCATTTCTCCGATACGTCTTACCCTGTCCGTGCGGCAGCGTACCTTCCGCTTCAAGTTGGAGCGAACGGTTTTCTGCGTCCGTGATGGTTTTTAAAAGCCGCTTTGCTTCCGCTCCGCCTGTAATGGCATTCACAAAACCGGCTTTGACCGTGCAGGTAATCGGCGTTTCAATGAGCGCATCTCCGTCTCCGAATGTCATCGATCCGTCAAACACAATGGTTCCATCCGCGCCGCTTTCTGCATCTTCTGCAGCGCTCTCCGCTTCTTCCTCTGCATTTCCGCCGAACAGCGTGTTTTTAAACGATTCGATTGCCGTTACAAGCGTTTGCCGGTTCCCGCTGCCGACAAGCGGACTGATAAACACCTCGCCTGCCGGAATATTTCCGCCGCTTCCCGGCTCGGAAAAGTCTCCGTTGTCGTATAGAACGCTCCTGCCTGCAACCGGAACAGTAATATCAGTCCCGCCGGGCGCCGACACACGTACCTTCACCGCTCCGCTGAACGCCGCTCCGAGCGCATGGCAACGCTCTTTGAGCGCGGCATAGTCGATATTCGCCGTGCGCTTAAACATATCCTGCGTAATGCCCGGCATCCAAACTGCGCGCATCGCTTTTTTCCCCTCCAGCAAATAATCGAAAATATGATCGAACGATGCGCCGTCCTCAGTTTTATACGGTTTTGCCATTCCTATGGGATCCTTCCCCAGCCGAAGCGATGAAACGGAAATGCACACGTCCGGACAAGACGCAATCGCCGCAATCGTTTCCGGCTCCGCATTTTCAAGCGCGGACTTTTCTCTTTGATACAACAACACCGCATGGGCGCCGGCATCTTCCGCCGCTGCGTACAAATCTTGGGCAATCTCGTTCACGGCAGGATTTGCGATAATCAATACCCGCTCGCGCTTTTTTACTTTGCAGACATTCATGATAACATTTTCTGCAGACGATAATTCTTTTTTCATGCCGCCAGTATAACCGATGTGCCGTTTCCGTAAAAGGGGGAAGGCACGCTGCAAAGACGCGCTGCCGGCAGAATGCGGCAAAGTCTAGCCGGCGACAGGTTTTTGAATGAGCGAAAACCAGATGGGGCCGGCTCCGTTTTGAACATCGGGGAGGATGTGGAAGCCGTGTTCGGTTTGCGCTGCATTCGGAAAAAAGGGAGCGCGGCAGATGGCGGCAAGCGCAGCGGGCAATGGCGGCAGCACGGAGACTTTTACCGCATCGGGAAACTTTTTTAGGAGGCGCGCGATGATGTCGTCATTTTCGGCTGGGGTGAGCGCACAGGTTGAATACAGGAGAAAGCCGCCGGGGGAAAGGAGGCGGTACGCGCTTGACAGGAGCGCCCACTGTTCAAGGGCAAGCGTTTTGATGCGCGCAGGCGACCATTTGCAAAGGTAGGCGGAGTCTGCAAGTACGTGGCGTTCGCTTGAACAGGGAACGTCGAGCAGAATGCGGTCATAGCATTCGCGTTGAGTGCGGCACCATAGTGCGCCGTCGCTGCACGTAATGCGTATTCGTTGCCGTAATTCGGAAGAAAGACAGGACGAACAGACGGCCGAAAGGCGGTTTCTCCGTGCGGCGGAGCGTTCGTTACTGTATAGCGTTGCATCCGCATCCATGAGAGCTGCAAGCGTAAGCGTCTTTCCGCCCGGCGCCGCGCATAAATCGAGGACGCGCTTCGCTCCGGCCAGGGGAAGGCGCGAGGCTGCAAGAACGCTTGCCGGATCAAGGAAGTACGGTTCGCCTCCGCAGCGCAGTTCCGCGTACACCGGCGGGGCGGACAACGCAGCTTTTAAAATCGCCCATCGTGCGCCGAACAGTTGGGAATAATACGCATCAAAACCTTCTGCGCCGCTCAATTTTTCGCCTTTACATTTGGTTTTCTTACTCATTTTACCTGTTCTGCGGAGCTTTTAGCAGGAGCGCCTTCTCTGCCGCGCGGCTTTTGTACGTTTTTTGTTTTTCCTTTTCCGAGCGGCATAGCCTGTGTTTTTAGAATTCTTTGCAGGATCAAGCGCCCTTTCATTGAGCCTCCAATCCCGCTCTGTAACGCAGTTGTTGCACATACTCGCTCGGATTTTTATCGGCTGGCGGACAGAAATGAAACGTCCGCATCCCCAACAAAGCGGCCGCATCGCAGTTTATCCGCTTATCATCGACGAAAAACGCATCGGTTGCCGCAACTTCTTCCGCCGTCAGGATGATTTTCCAGAATTCGGGATGCGGTTTTGAAACGCCGAGCGCGCATGATGCGTACGTTTGGTCGAATACCGCGTAATCTCCGCGCTCAAGATGATTAAGGTAGTGGCTTTCGATCGTGTTGGTGCCGCATACGACGCGGTTTCCGCGCTCGCGCAGCTCCTGAATCAAATGCCAGACCGCTTCGTTCCGCACCGGATGGAACAGGCAGCGCCACCAGTCAGTTTTGACGGCAAGGCTTGAGCGTTCGGAAAAAATCTGCCAAAACTCCTTCGCCGATATGCTGCCGTCGCTGTACATGGTCAATAAATTTCCATCGATATGGTTTGAATCTGCCCCTGACGGCGAGCCTGTGCGCACATTGTCGCCTGTCGCGCCGCAAAAGCGCAAAAAGTCCGCTTCTGAAATCCCTAATATTGCCGCGATTTTGCCTTCAACTGCGGCTGTTGTCGTTACCACGCCGCCCATGTCAAAAATGTAGAGCATCGCCCCTCCTAAATAAACGCCTGAGCTGCAAGCTGCACGCGCGTCTTCTCGGTTTACTCGTCTGTGTCCGCGTCCGGATGACTTTCGCGCGTTTTTGCGTAACGGCGCATATCCAGATACGAATTGTCCGCTTCATTTGCAGGTAGCTCCGTTGAAGGCCGTTTTTTTTTCGACTCATCCTGCTTGTCAAGCGCACTGTGCGGCATCTTTTTATACCAGTCAACATTCCGCGTCAAAAACATGATGAGCGCAAGGACAGAGAAAATGCCGATAGTTCCGATAAGCAGGGCGTAATCTTCCGACTGCAAGATGCCGAAAAGCAGCAAGTATGCAATGCCCTGTACGGCAAAGAGCATCAAAGCCCATTTGAGTTTTTTGAAAATTGCCGCCGCATAAAAGAGCACGATGAGCGAAACGATCAAGGCGGAAAGCAGATAGCTCCAATTAAACGAAACGTGCTCCGAGATTGACAGAAGCAAGAGGTAAAAGAGCGCATCTTCCAACGCGATCAGAAAATACTGCACCGGATGAATCCGCGCCGCGCTCCACAGTTCGCACAAAAAAATTGCCAGAAACGGACAGGCAAGGAAGAGCAGGGCATAGGCGATGCACCGCTTCGCTTTTGCGTAATTGTTGAGCGGCTCAATAAAATCAACGGTAATTGCTTCCGACCCGTACGCTCGAATATCGGCGTTTTCAGTTTTCCACATAGAAAGAAAACTCGTGCTCAATCCTGAAATATGCCACTCCGCATTAAATCCGTTTTTTCCGACTGCCCGCTCTGTCGGAAGCCAGCTACCGGAAAACTTGGGCGAAGCCCATGAGGATTCGATGGCAAAGGAGCTGTTTCCGGCCATCGGAACGAGGGATACGCTTTTTCCGCCTTGGATTGCAACCGAACCGTCGATTGAAAAGCCTTCCGTCAGCGCCGCTTTCGGCAAGGAATAATACACCGCTTCGCTAAACAACGAAGCGGTTTGCGTAATCACTTGCGCTTCCTCAAGTTCTGCTCCGTTTACCTTCAGCGATGGATAGGCGGTCAGCGATTTTTTGTTGCGGAGGCCGAGTATGAGCAGGGCGTCTTGATACAGAATATCTTTTTGCAGAATGTTTAGATGCTCGGTACGGAACGCCGGAAATGTTGCCGAAAGGGTGAACGTCCCGCTGAACACCGGTACGGTGAAAATGCCGCGCGACAGAAAATACGGATCGATTTTTGCTGAAAGCGCATATTTTTCAGGAATTTCGATAATGTAATACTGTTTGCTCGTAGAACCATTGTCTTCCGTTTTTTCTTCCTTCGCGTACGGAACCGCAATCGCAATCCCTTCAAGGAATAGCTGCCCGCCGGTCGGCAGTATAATCGAATCCTCAGCCATCTTCCGGTAATCCGCACGCTCTGCTATTACGCGCTTGATAAACTGGAGAGGAATGAGCATGACAAGAAGCAGTGCAAAAATCACAACTAATTTGAGCGACAACGCTTCTGCCGAAAAAAGCTTCATGTTGCTTTCCATAAAACTAATACCTCCGTTCTAAAGCCTGCTTGAAAGTAGGGGCAGTGTACTGTGAAGGGGGGCAGATTGCAAGGATTGGGGCGGGCGGACGGGGGAATTGTGTCTTACAGATTTAGTTTTATCGGCCGTCCGCTTCGAGTTTTGCATGGCAAAACTCGCGAGGTGGTTGGTTGATGGCAGACGGGAGAATGGTGCCGTACAGCTTTAGTTTTATCTGCCGTCCGCTTCGAGTTTTGCATAGCAAAACTCGCGAGTTGGTTTGTTTTGCTGCGGACGGGAGAATTGTGCCGTACAGATTTAGTTTTATCGGCCGTCCGCTTCGAGTTTTGCATAGCAAAACTCGCGAGTTGGTTTGATTTGCTGCGGGCGGGGGAATTGTGCCGTACAGATTTACTTTTATCGTCCGTCCGCTTCGAGTCTTGCATGGCAAAACTCGCGAG